>CAZTIJ010000018.1:9480-20010 GCA_964613365.1 uncultured Clostridiaceae bacterium
GCCTTCAGAATTGGCGGGGTAATGACCCTGGCGGCGGCCAATGCCGATACTTGGGCATCGGAGCTGGGGGTGCTAAGCTCTTCCACTCCCGTATACATTATTAAGAAAACCTCTGTACCCAAAGGAATCTCCGGCGGCGTGACCAAACTCGGTTTTGGAGCTTCTTTTTTCGGAGGCTTCTTCATTGCGGTTTGCTATGGCATTATGGCATTAATTTTCAAAATCCCTCTATTCATGGAAGGGTGGAAGCTGATGATGATCATTACCGCTGTGGGCTTTCTCGGTTCCGTTTTTGACAGCGTCATTGGAGAGCTTTGGCAGGCCCGGTACCAAAGGGTTTCTTCAGAGAGGATGGTATTAACGGAAAAAAGAAAAGAAGACGGCCGATGGAATACCCTGGAAAAAGGGTGTCCTCTCATCGACAACAACATGGTGAATTTTCTAAGCACCTTGACCGCGGCCTTGGTTGGCGTTTTCCTTTTGATGCTGCTATAGTACAGTCAGAGCCTTCGTAAAACAGTAAATGTCTTCCCATAACCCTGTTTCAGGGCGTTGGGGGGCTTTTTTCATAGGGGGATCCGTATATCCTACCCGAAATATACTTTGAAGATTCTGGAAACTTGGAAATCTATTGTCTTATATTTGGGATATGTTATAATAAATTTATGCCAAAGTGTTAATTTTTTAACAATGTGAAATTCGGTATTATCATTCCCATTCATTAAACAAAAAAAGGATTGGAGGATGCTATTATGACAAATCAGGAAAAGAGCCATCTGCAGTTGGTGGAACAGGAGGTTCGTATCGAGAGGGATTCACTAGGCACTATGGAAATACCAAAAGAAGCCTATTATGGAATTCAATCGAAACGATGTCGGGAAAACTTTCCCCTAAAGGGTCAACAAATACATAAACAGCTTATTCGGACCATGGGGTTGGTGAAATACGCCTGTATTCGTGCAAATATTACCACGGGCAGTTTTTCCGAGGATTTGGGGGAGGTCTTAACAAAGGCCTGCAGGGATTTTATTCTGGGCAAATTTGATGATCATATTATTGTGGAGTCCATTCAAGGCGGGGCAGGAACCTCCATCAACATGAATGTGAACGAAGTACTGGCCAACCGTGCTATAGAACTTCTCGGTTATGAAAAGGGACGGTACGATATCGTTTCACCCAACACCCATGTGAATATGGCCCAGTCCACCAATGACGTGGTGCCTACGGCTTTTAAGACCGCCATTTTGATTATGCGGGAACCGTTGATCAACAATCTCACCAATCTTTACCATACCCTAAAGAAAAAAGAAGCAGACTTTGATCATGTCCTGACTGTGGGAAGAACCCATTTGCAGGATGCCCTGCCCATTCGACTGGGCCAGGAATTCGGTGCCTATGCCCGGTTGATACAGCGGGACATCCGTCGCATCGAAAGTGCCATGGAGGATTTCCATTCCGTGAATTTAGGGGCCACGGCTTTAGGGACCGGTCTCAATGCGGATCCGAAATACATTGAAGCGGCGATGAAGGAACTGCGCCTGGTAACGGGGCTGAAAATGGAAAGTGCGGAGCATTTAATGGACGGCACCCAGAATACCGACGCCTATGTCCATTTATCCGGAGCCCTTCGTACCTGCGGCTTAAATCTTTCTAAAATGGCCAACGATTTGCGGCTGTTATCCTCGGGACCGATTTGCGGACTGATGGAGATTAAACTGCCGGCGATGCAGCCGGGATCTTCCATCATGCCCGGAAAGGTAAACCCTGTGATGGCGGAGATGATGAATCAGATCGGCCTACAGGTTCAGGGAAATGACCATGTGATTGCCATGGCTTCGGAAGCGGGACAGCTTCAACTGAATGTGATGGGACCGGTGATTTTTAAAAACCTCTTTGAATCCATGGATATTTTAACCGAAGGGGTGGGCGTCTTTACCGAGCGCTGTATTCAAGGAATCGAAGTCAATGAAGATTACTGCAGTAAGATGGTCAATGAAAGCATGGTAATGATCACCGCCTTAAACCCCTTAATCGGCTATGAAAAAAGTTCGATTATCGCTAAGGAAGTGTTGGAAAATAAGGGGAGTGTCCGGGCGGTGGCTTTGGAAAAAGGATTTCTTACGGAGGCTCAGCTGGACCGGGTGCTGCAACCGAAGGCTATGACCGAACCGGGTATTGTAGGCAGAACCTCGTAAGGACCGTTGAAACACCAAAATGATGATAAAAGGAGGCCCATTTCGTGAAGACAGATAAGCACCTTACCTCAACAACAAAAAACGGCGGTGAGAAACCATTCATAGAGAAAAGCAAGCAGGAGACCGTGGAGATATTTATCATGGGAAAGAAGTATTCGGTCCCCCCATCGCTTACGATTATGAAGGGGTTTGAGTATGCAGGCTATACATTGATTCGAGGATGTGGTTGCCGAGCGGGGTTTTGCGGAGCCTGCGCCACGGTATATCGCATCGGAAGCGAGCAGGCCTTGAAGGTGGGGCTTGCTTGTCAAACCAAGGTGGAGGATCAGATGTATCTGACCCAGATTCCCTTTTATCCCTTCCATAAAGTCACTTATCAACTGGAGGATTTACAAGCCGACGGAGAGCAGTTGCTGGAGATTTACCCCGAGATAACCATGTGTTTGGGCTGTAACTCCTGTAGCAAGGTTTGTCCCCAGGATATCAAGGTGATGAAATACATCTCCCATGGCCTACGGGGAGAGATCTCCAAAGCTGCCGACGAATCCTTTGACTGTTTAATGTGTGGACTTTGCGCCTCAAAATGTCCTGCAAATATTGTGCAGTACAAGGTGGGCTTGTTATGCCGACGGCTGCACAGCCGCTATTTGGTCCCGAGAGCCGAACATGTGCAGAAGAAGATCGATCGCATCGAACAGGGGGATGATAAGGAGGCATTGCAGGCACTGATGGAAATGGATCCAAAAAACCTGGCGGCGTTATACAACAACCGGGAAATCGAATAGGGGGACGAGAAGGATGAGTTATACGGCGGAAATGCGAGAACAGATCAAAAAAGTGGAAGAGACCCGGGAAAAAAGAGTCGGAAATTATCATGCCCGAATGACCCCGGAGGAAAAACAGGAGTTGTTAAAAAAATATCATCCCGATTACATCGAAAATCAATTTCGACAAGTGCGGGTGGGACCGAACAAAGGGGATCGGTTTCCCCATGAACTCTGTGATGTGTTGGAGGCCTATCCCCGATATGACCGGGAAGAACCGAAGATAGCAAAGGAGGACCGGGAGGTGGATGTGCTGGTCATCGGCGGCGGTGGCGCCGGAGCCGCCGCCGCATTAATGGCCAAGGAAGAGGGGGCCAGGGTACTGATGGCCACCAAACTTCGCTTTGGAGATGCCAATACGGTCATGGCCCAGGGAGGCATTCAAGGGGCCGTGAATCCCCAGGATTCTCCCGCAACCCACTATCTGGATGTGATGGGAGGCGGCCATTACCATAACATTCCCGAGCTGGTGAACGCCCTGGTATCCGATGCCCCCTTTGTTATCCGGTGGTTGGAAAAAATGGGATGCATGTTTGATAAACAGGGGGACGGAACCATGGAAACCCGCCATGGGGGAGGCACATCGAAAAAAAGAATGCACTCCGCCAGGGATTATACCGGGGCGGAAATTATGCGAACCCTACGGGATGAAGTCCTTAGTCGGGATATTGAGGTGGAGGAGTTCAGTCCCGCCGTGGAGCTTTTGTTGGATGAGAGGGGCAGCGCTTCCGGAGCCGTGCTTTTTAATATGGAAACCCATGACTATCAAAGGGTCCGGGCAAAAACCACGATCCTTGCCACCGGTGGTCTGGGCAGGCTCCACACTCAGAATTTTCCCACTTCCAATCATTACGGAGCTACCGCCGACGGCCTGGTTATGGCCTATCGGGCCGGGGCCAAGCTGGTATTTATGGACACAATTCAGTACCATCCCACGGGAGCTTCCTATCCGGAACAGGTAGAAGGCTTTTTAATCACCGAAAAAGTCCGGGGCCTTGGGGCGGAACCGGTGAATGCCAAGGGAGAACAGTTTGTCTATCCTTTGGAAACCCGTGACATTGCGGCTTCCGCAATTATTCGGGAATGTGCCCGGGGAAAGGGCATTGAAGCACCTTCCGGCATGCAGGGGGTGTGGCTGGATTCTCCCATGATTGAAGAGATTCATGGAAAGGGAACCATCGAGCGGGAGCTTCCCGCCATGCTTCGTCAGTTTCAACGATTTGATGTGGATATTCGAAAGGACCCGATTTTGGTATTCCCCACGCTGCATTACCAAAACGGCGGGGTTTTGATCAACGAAGAGGGGGAGACCTCGGTGAAAAATCTTTACGTTGCCGGGGAAGCCTCGGGAGGGGTCCATGGGCGCAATCGACTGATGGGGAACTCCCTGTTGGATATTTTGGTATTCGGCAAGCGTGCGGGCAAAAGCGCGGCTAAACGGGCGCTGGACATCAAAGACCAAAGGCATGCCTTAGGACTTTTCCATGTAGAGGCCTTTGTATCGGAATTGGAACAGGCGGGAATCCCGAAGGGTTTCACCTCGCCGATCCTCATCCCCATACAGCAACAACTGCGACCCAATTTGTAAAAAAGAGAAGGCATTGGCCGGCGGTTATTATACAGGACTTGAGAAAACTATGGTATGCAACGGTACACCCATCGTTGTAAGAAGGAATATGCTTTTTAAATTGAACAGTAAAGGGGCGCGAAAATCATGTTAGGATACTATCCCGGCTGTACCGTCAGAGCGCAACGGGACGAAGGCTTTGAACGGGAGGCCATGGCCATATTACAGGCCTTTACCATCGACGTCAAGGAATTATCGGAGTGGGAGTGCTGCGGAGCAGTATATCCCCTAACACAGGACGAGTACCTGCCCTTGCTCTCATCGGTCCGGGCGCTGCAACGAACGAAACAGGAAAATTATCAAGGACTGCTGACCCTTTGCAGTGCCTGTTACCATGTACTGAAAAGAGTAAAACGGCGAATGGAGGAGGACGGGGAGGCCCGGAAGCGGTTGAAAAACCATTTGGAGACCCCCTATGAAGAAAGCCCTCCGGTTTATCATCTGCTGGAAGTACTACGGGACTTTGCTAAAATCTCCGAAATCAAAGAAAAAACCGTGGCCCCCCTAACCGAGGAGAAAATTGCCTGTTATTACGGGTGTATGTTGCTGCGGCCCGGGAATACCATGGATTTGGTGGATGGTGAAAATCCCAGGTTGATGGAGACGATTTTGGAGACCATGGGGGCTAAGACTTTGGAATTTCCATATCGCACCGATTGCTGCGGTTCTTATCACAGTTATCAAAAGGAAGGCATCAGCCAGCGGGCGGCCCTTCGAATCGTAACCGGGGCAAAAAATGCAGGGGCCACCCAAATGGTGACCGCCTGTCCTTTATGCAAATACAATCTGGAAAAATGCCAGGAGTCCTTACCCATAGGGGCGCGACTGCGGATTAACTATATTACAAAACCTATGGTACAAGCCATGGGAGGGCTGAAAATTCCGAAAGGGGATATCGGCCCTTTGAATAAGGAAAGGAGTTCGGCCTATGCGTCTTCCCGGTGAATCCTTAAGAAACAGTGAAGTGGAAGAGTTCAAAAGCATCACCCACAAAGAGGTAAAGGATTGTTACCAATGTATGAAATGCAGCGCCGGCTGCACCTATATCGAGGAAATGGAAGAGCCGCCCCATCAGATTATGATGCTGGCAAAGCTGGGGCTTTACCAACGGGTACTTCAAAGCAACACCCTTTGGATCTGTGCCGCCTGTATGGCATGCTCCGCCCGTTGTCCCCGGGATATGGAACCGGCCAAGGTAATGGAGGGTTTTCGAGCCATGGCTCTTCGGGGAAAAGTCCGGGACGGAATACAGCTTATGTATAAAAGAGGGGCGCCCCAACAGGCCTATATTGCATCCATGCGTAAACTCAGGGGCTGAAGACTTAAGAAGCGGGAGGTAGACAATGAGAATCGGAGTATTTATCTGTTGGTGTGGCAGTAACATAAAAAATACCGTGGACGTGGAGCGGGTGGCGGAGGCGATGAAAACCCTTCCCCGAGTGGTCTGCTCCTATGATGTACAATACCTCTGTTCCGAGGTGGGACAGTCGGACATCGGCAAGGCAATTGAGGAGTACAAACTGGATCGGGTGGTGATCGGGGCCTGTTCTCCAAGAATGCATGAAGCCACCTTTCAAAAGCTGATGGAAACTAAGGGGCTGAATCCCTATTACGTGGAGATCGCCAATATACGGGAACACTGTTCCTGGGTCCATGGGAATAAAGAAAAGGCAACGGTCAAAGCAATTGATCTGGTAAAAAAAGCGGTGGCAAAGACCGCCTGTGCCGTGCCTCTATATTCCCAGGAAATGGGCATTGAGAAAAAAGCCTTGGTAATCGGCGGAGGGATTGCGGGGATTCAGGCGGCCATTGATATTGCCGATGCCGGATATCCGGTGGATTTACTGGAAAAGGAATCTTCCATTGGAGGAAGAATGGCGCAGTTTGACAAGACCTTTCCCACCTTGGATTGTTCCGCCTGCATTTTAACACCGAAAATGGTGGAGGCCGCTACCCATGAAAATATCACCCTGCGGACCTACTCGGAAGTGGAGGCGGTTTCCGGCTATGTGGGGAATTTTACCGTGGCCATTCGGGAAAAGGCCAAAAGTGTGGCCCCGGACCTATGTAACGGCTGCGGTGACTGCATTGCAAAATGCCCCCAAAAGGTTGCCGATGAATTTGATCAGGGATACAGCCAACGAAAGGCCATCGCTACCCTGTTTCCCCAGGCGGTGCCTAATAAGCCCGTGGTGGATCGGGAAAATTGCATCTACTTTAAAACCGGAAAATGCGGACTTTGTAAAAAAATCTGCACCCGCAATGCCATTGATTTTGATACCGAAGACCGGGTCGTGGAAGAGTCTTACGGAGCGATTATAGCGGCTACGGGCTTTGATTTGAAAAAACCGGAGCATTTAGGGGAATACGGCTATAAAAACCATCAAGATGTGATCACTTCCCTGGAATTAGAACGAATGCTTAATGCTTCGGGCCCCACGGAGGGAAAGCTTCTGCGTCCCTCCAACGGCAAGCCCCCAAAGCGTGTAGTGTTTATTCAGTGTGTGGGGTCCCGGGATAAAAATAAGGGCAATGGCTATTGTTCCAAGGTGTGCTGTCTTTATACGGCCAAACATACGATTTTACTGAAGGAGAAGTTCCCGGAAACCGAAAGCTATGTATTTTATATTGATGTCCGTACCGCGGGGAAGAATTATGAAGAGTTTTACGAAAAAGCCCGGGATCAGGGTGCCCACTACTTACGGGGGCAGGTCTCTAGGGTGGAACCCCTGGGGGATGAAGAAAACCGGTTGTTGGTCCGGGGATTCGACGGGTCTTTAGGCGAGGCCGTAGAGGTTGAAGGGGATTTAGTGGTGCTTGCCACCAGTATGGAGCCGAAAAAAGACGGAAAGAAAATCGGAGGACTCTTAGGAATTTCTTCGGATCGGGACGGCTTTTACACCGAAGCCCATGCGAAGCTTCGTCCCTTTGAAACCCAAACCCAAGGGGTGTTTTTAGCCGGGGTTTGCCAGGGGCCGAAGGATATTCCCGAGGCGGTAACCCAGGCCAGCGGAGCCGCTGCAAAAGCAATTATTATGTTTAATAAAGGCAAAGTAAAAAGCGTTCCCACCACTGCCATGGTTCATAAAGACCTGTGCAGCGGTTGCGGACAGTGCAAGCCCGTATGCCCCTATGAAGCCATCACCACGGAAACCGTGGAAGAAAAAGTTACGGGGAAACTACGGACTCGTCCCATCGCATCGGTTAACCGAGCCCTGTGTCAAGGTTGTGGGGCATGTGCCGGTCTTTGTCGCAGCGGCGCCATGGATATCGGCGGCTTTACCGCGGAACAATTGATAGCGGAGGTGGATAGCATATGATCCAAGAAAACTTTGAGCCGAAGGTCGTAGCTTTTTGCTGTAATTGGTGCAGTTATGCGGGGGCGGATCTGGCCGGTACCGCACGGATGAAGTACCCCGAGAACATTCGCATCATCCGGGTTCCCTGTTCCAGTCGGGTGGAGGTGTCTATGATTCTCCGGGCCTTTCAAAACGGAGCCGACGGGGTGATGATTGCCGGTTGCCATCCCGGGGACTGCCATTATGATACGGGAAATTATCACACCCGAAAGCGTATGGTGTTGTTGAAAAGTTTAATGGAGTTTATGGGCCTGCCTCGGGAACGACTGCTGGTAAAGTGGATTTCCGGCAATGAAGCCCAACGATTTCAAAGCACGGTAGCGGTTTTTACGGAACAGCTACGGGGGATGGGAGTCTATGAAAAAGCGAGGGATCTTCGATGCAAAAGATAACGAAAGAACTGCAATCCATTGGAAAAGACCTCCTGGTCTCAAAAAAAGCGGATGTGGTAGTAGGGTTTAGACGGGGAGAGAAGAAGGGTACGGCAGAACCATATTTTGCCATGGTACCTGAAGAGTCCGAAGCCTTGTTTTTCGATGAAAACTGTAAAAAATCCTTGGCAAAGATGTTGTTACAAGACGGATTAGAGGATATGAAGGTTGCGGTTGTTCTTCGAGGCTGTGATCATCGAGGGGTTCAGCTGATGATTGAGGAGAATCGCATCCGCCGGGAGGATCTTTTTTTAATCGGGGTACAGTGTCCCGGTTCCGAAGAATCGGGTTTTTGTAGGAACTGCAAGCAAAAGACTCCTCCGAAGGATTCCGTAGATCGATTGCTTAGGGAAGAGGGACGAGAAGAGGGGAAAGCCCAATCATTCGAAGAGAGTTTTCCCGAAATCGAAGCCTTGGAAAAGCTTACGGAAGAGCAGCGATTTGATTATTGGAAGCGACAGCTGAATCGTTGTAAAAGATGTTATAGTTGCCGAAATGCTTGCCCCGTATGTACCTGCAGGGTGTGTATTTTTGATCGGGAAAAAGAGGCTTATTTGGATCCTGCTAAGGATCAAAGGGCACAACACCAATTTTTTCATATTATTCGAGCCTTTCATGTGGGAGAGCGCTGTGTGGGATGTGGAGAGTGTGCTAGAGTATGTCCCGAAAAAATTCCCTTGCATCTATTACATCAAAAGATGAAAAAGGACTTAGCATCCTTTTACGGGAACTATGAAGCGGGTATGGATTCCCTACCGGGGCCGCTATCCCATGCCGACGCCGAAGAACCGGACTTCTTCGGGAAGGAGGAGATGTAATGGAAAAAACCGTACAATCATCCCATGAAATTCAAATCCAAGACCTATCCTGTTTTCTGGAGGCTTTAGAAAAAGGGGCCTCAAAATATCAAGTCTATGGCCCCCTAAGGGAGGATGGGGTGGAAGATTATCGTCGAATAAATCAACTAAGGGAAGAGGAAAAAGAGGGGATGGAAAAACTTATTTTTCAAAACGCTCCCCTTTTAGGGTCCGTAAAATCCTTTTTGTTTCCCGATACGGAAATTTATTTAACCTATCAAAGACAGGGCCGGACCATGAAGGGCGAAGAAGTAAAAACCACGATGCCCCAAATTATTTTAGGGGTCAAGGCCTGTGATTTGAAAGCCATTGCTCTACTGGATAAAGTTTTTCTAGCCCCTCCCCAGGATAATCTTTATAAGGCCCACAAAGAAAACACCCTGATTGTGGCAACGGCCTGTGGGGAGATGGGGACCCATTGTAATTGTCAGGACTTTGGAATTACTTCTAGGGAAATCCTTTTTGCAGACCTGGTAATGAAACAAAACCCTGAAGGGAAAATCCTTTTGGAAGGAGTCAGCACTAAGGGAATGGAGTTGATGACAGAACTGTTGAACTATCCCGGAATGGAAAAGGTAGAGATCCCTAGAGAGTTCGTTGAGGAAGCGAAGGAGGAGCCCCTAAGGAAAGGGTCTGAGGATTTTTCTCTTAATCCTGAAGAAATACGCCATCGTATGGAGGCTTTGTTTGATGATAAATTATGGGAGCGATTGGCCCTTCGTTGTATCGGCTGTGGAAGCTGTACTTATTACTGTCCTACCTGTCACTGTTACGACATTCGGGATTTCAGTCGGAAGGACCAAGGGGTCCGCTATCGTACCTGGGATTCCTGTATGTTTTCTAATTTTACCAACATGGCGGGGGATCACAACCCGAGGCCCAGGAAGGTTGATCGAATAAAGAACCGATTTTATCATAAATTAAGTTATTTTGTTAAGAAACAGGAAGATTTGGCCTGTGTGGGATGTGGCCGTTGTGCAGAAGTTTGTCCCGTGGGTATATCCATTAATACGGTATTAAAAGAGATTGGAGGGACTTGTCGTGTGTGATAATCCGTTAATCCCCCTTAAGGGGACCGTAAGTAAAATCATCACCGAGAGTCATGATATCAAAAGTTTTCAGATCATCACGGAAAAGCCCCTAAACCAGATGCCCGGTCAGTGTGCCATGCTTTCCCTGTTGGGGGTGGGGGAGGCGCTTTTTTCCATCACCTCTCCCCCGGGAAGGAATTATCTGG
>CAZTIJ010000019.1:0-8478 GCA_964613365.1 uncultured Clostridiaceae bacterium
CCGGGAGTTTGGTATGCGCTCACAAATGGTCCGCCAAAGCCTTTGTTTGAAACTTTGCGAATATTTCTAAAGCAATAATAGCCCCCCATGGAATCCCATGACAGTAATAAGATTATTCACCTTATTCCCAGCCCTTAAGGTTCAGCCTTCCTTAAAAGCTTCGGCACCGTTCCCTTTCTTCGAAACCTGAGTCGCTTAACCCTTTATTTTCGAATACTGATTTAAGTGCACCTCTATTTGTTATTCAGTTATAATGTTTAGTAGTATATCACATTTTCCTCCGATGTCCAAACTTTTTTTGAAATTAATCGGGATTGTTGTTCACTGTGGCATAGAGATCCTTCCGTCGATTTTTCCGGGTAGGGAGTTCTTGGCGCACCCGATTTAGGTATTCAAAGTCCAGCTCTCGGTAAATGAAATCTTCTTTTTCTTCCAGCTCCTCCAACACCCTTCCCCAGGGGTCTACAATCATGCTGTGACCATAGGCCTGATAGGAGGCCTTAGGATTCCTTGCCGGAGATACGGCGGCGACATATATCTGATTATCCAATGCCCGGGATCGCATCAGCAACTTCCAATGGGCGGGACCGGTGGTAGTGTTAAAGGCTCCGGGGACCACCACCAGTCTTGCTCCTTCCTTTTCCATAATCTGAAATATTTCCGGGAACCGCACATCATAACAGATGGCAATACCAATTTTTCCGAACTCCGTTTCCACCACGGTAATTTTTTCTCCCGGGGTCAGTACATCGGATTCGTTGAACGTTATTTTTCCGGGAATATTGATATCGAACAAATGGACTTTACGATGTTTTCCCAACAATTCTCCCCGACCGCCGAAAACATAAGTCGTGTTGTACAGTTGTTTTTCTCCTTCGACCTGCTCCGGTATGGACCCTGCAACGATTATGACCCCATGACTCTTCGCCAGGGATTGTATTCTCAAGGTGCTCTCCCCGGGGTAGGATTCGCTGAATTCCGGGAAATAGCTGTTGTCATAGGGGGTGTTGAACATTTCCGGAAGAATAACGATATCCGGTCGGTATTTCTTTATTCCCCGGGCAATCATCTCTTCGGCCTTTTGTAAATTTTCACCTTTGCTCTTTTCAACCTTCATCTGACAACCCAGTACTTTCACGGTTTTCATTTGTATTCCCACCTCTCCCTTTTTTTCCTCTTTTTCTTATCTTCCATAAGTTTTCCTCCGTCCATCGATCATTACCTCGAGAGTCCATGGGACCCCGCCAATTTTCTTTATTTATCGCTTCAACCCCAAGAGTTCAAGGTTTTATCTAGAAATCCCCGGTGCTTTATGGTATGATGATACATGAATTTAATATCCTGGTATGTAGCCCTTTAATAAATCCTTAGGAGGAACCATCCATGACCCATATTTTCTTTGTCATTTTTTTTATTACCTATATGCTGTTTGTCGCTTTGACCTTTCCAATTCATTATTATTATGAAAGGAAGGGACCAAAGGATAAAAAACGCGGTCTGGTCTATAAAATCAATAAAAACTTATCCAAAAATATTGTCCGCTTCAGTGGTTGCGATTTGAAGGTCATCGGTCAAGAGAATATCCCTGATCAGGCGGCCCTCTATGTGAGCAATCACCAAAGTTATTTGGATATCCCGATCCTTGTCCATGTACTAAATCAGCCCTTGGGCTTCGTGGCGAAAAAGGAGCTACGAAAAGTGCCGATTATCGGCAAATGGATTTACTTTACCGAAAGTGTGTTTATCGACCGTAAGAATATTCGCAAGTCCCTTCGGGCAATCAATGATGCATCAAAAAAAATCCAAGACCCGCATTCCATGGTGATTTTTCCCGAAGGTACCCGAAGCAAAAGCTCAGAGATGAGTCCTTTTAAACCGGGAAGCTTGAAAATTGCGGAAAAGGCCAAATCCTACGTCGTGCCGGTCACCATCATCGACTCCTATAAACTTTATGAAGGCAATGGCGGCCGCATTCGTCCGGCTAAAGTTACGGTCGTGATCTCCAAACCCCTGGCCCCTAAGGAAAAGGGACAGGAAAAGACTTCCGACAACACTGTGACGGTACAAAAAACCATTGAGAATACCTTACAGAAACATCAAACCACCTAATTTCTTCATAAAAGGATTGGGAACTGCAAACCTCCCGGTCATGGTACCTTTCACCATGCCCTAGGGAGGTTTTTTAGTAGCCTCTATCCAAGTCCACAACATTTTTGAGCGCTTCTCCTCTGTTGAATTTCTCCGCATTCTCATAGATTGTGTCGAAACGCCGCTGATTCCGCATTTCCGATACCCAGGAATTATGGGGAGTGATGATTACGTTTTCGAAATCCCAAAGAGGGCTGTCCTCTCGGAGAGGTTCTTCCTCTACGACATCTAAGGCTGCTCCCTGGATGGATTCCTGCTTCAGGTGCTCAATCAGTGCCCTCTCCTCGACAATGCTTCCTCTGGAAACATTGATTAGATAGGCCTTGGGATTCATCACGGCTAAAGCCTGATCATCCATTAAGTGATGGGTATCCTCTGTATAGGGAATGGTCAGGACCACCACATCGCTTTGTTTTAGGACTTCATGGAGATCCTTTATGGGATAGCATTTATGAAAATACTCCACGTCCCGTCCCTGGGTGTTGACCCCTGTGATCTCCACACCGAATCCCTGAAGCCGCTTGGCTCCTTCTACGGCAATACTTCCGGTTCCGATGAAAGTTACCCTTTTGTTGTAAAGCTCTGTAAGGGAGGTATCCATTTTCCACTGCTTGTGCTGTTGTTGATGATAAAAACCCTTGCTGTTCTTAAAGAGTTCCAGAATTTTCATCACGATGAACTCTCCCATGGGAATACTGTAACCTCCTTTGTTATTGGTAAGAATAATCCCCTGGTCCTTGACCTTATCCAAGGGCACTTGATCGATGCCGATACTGGACAGTTGAATCCATTTAAGTTTTTTCATTTTTCCAATGTCCAAAGTGGAAAAGGGGTTATAGCAGATCAACGCTTCCACATCCTGTAGTTCCTGGTCATACACCAGATCTCGTTCCTTTCGGTATACAATTTCGTACCCCAGATTTTTTATGCTCTGCATCTTCTTTTCCCCATAATCATAAGTAAACAGTGCTTTCATAGTATCCCTCCCATCAATTCTTTTACGTTTATACCCTAAAAGCCCTGTTCTAAAAAGCAAACCGCAATGGAATTTCGTGCCTCGTCTTTATTTTATTATTCTTTTCAAGGGGAATCTATGCTAAAATCAAATAAAGTCAGTAACTCGGGAGGAAAACCATGTTGTACCGGTTCAAACAGTTTATCCGCGGATTATTTGCCAAGATCACCCCGGCGGATGAAACCTTTATTCAAATCTATTTGACCAAAGGGGAAGCCCTTTTGTTTCATCGCCTCCGGGTGGGAGAGCAGCGCCACAGTCTTAATATCGCCTATGATTGTTTGGAGGCTTCCCCGTACCACCGGATGTTAATCAAAGCCGCTTTGCTCCATGATGTGGGAAAAGTCAACAGCAACCTGACATTGATTCATAAAGCCCTGGTGGTGGTGATTATGAAACTTCCCATCCCCGAAAGGATTTTACCGGGATTTTTAAAGAAAGCCTTGTATTATAAACGACAGCACCCGACCCTGGGAGCGGAACTTCTTAAACGTATAGGCACAGAACCCTCGGTGGTCTTTCTTGTCCGCCATCATCACCGGGACCTTTCAACAGCTCCCCTTCCCTCCAGTATCTGTTTCCCTAAGGGCGAGGAGGCTGGGAAAGGCGGTACTGAAGATCCCTTGAAAGACCTGGAACTGCTACAAAAAATCGACGAAAAAAATTAAGGGGAGCAAACTCCCCTTAATCTCCGGTCTTTAACGAGTATTTAATAGCTCTTCCACTTTCCTTTTATCATAGTTGCTACTCTAAGTCCTTTTTATAGATATCTTTTAACACCACCCCGGTGTTCCGATCCTCCACTTTTCCAATGGACCATTCATTCTGTAAAATGATGGCAGGATTTCCTTCGTGATCCTCCACCAACATACTGTCCATCGTAGCACTAAAACCGTCGGGATCATAGCCCTCCATCTCGATCCATCGAATGTATCGATGGGGCATATTCTCCATGATGATATCCACGCCGTACTCATTTTTCAGTCGATATTCCAATACCTGAAACTGCAATACACCAACCACACCGACAATGTACTCTTCAATACCAATATTCGGTCTCTTAAAGACCTGAATCGCTCCTTCTTCCGCTAACTGCTGAATCCCTTTTAAAAATTGCTTTCGTTTCATGGAGTTCTTTGGAATGATCTTCGAAAAGTGTTCCGGAGGGAATACCGGTATTTTTTCGTACTTTAAGGAAGGGTCCGCCTGGGACAGCGTATCACTGATTTTAAACAGACCCGGATCATGGAGCCCGATAATATCTCCGGGATAGGCAGTTTCCACGATTTCCCGATCCTGGGCAAGAAACTGCTGCGGCTGAGCCAGTCTAATTTTCTTTCCGGTTCTTGAGTTGTATACGGACATCCCTTTTTCAAACTTCCCGGAACAGATTCGAATAAAGGCCAGGCGGTCCCGATGGGCGGGATTCATATTGGCCTGGATTTTGAATATGAAGCCGGAAAAATTAGGCTCCTCCGGTGGTATCATTCCCTGATTGCTTTTTCTCGCCTCCGGTTTATAGGTCAATTTTAAAAAGGATTCCAAAAAAGGCTCCACACCGAAATTGGTCATGGCGCTTCCAAAGAACATAGGGGTCAATGCTCCGTTTTGCACTTTCCCATGATCAAATTCATCCCCGGCCATATCCAACAGCTCCACTTCATCCTTCAGTCGCTGATAATAATCGTCTCCGATAATCTCTGCCAATCCTTCATCGTCGAGATCCTTACGGACAATTTTTGCGATGTTCTGTCCGTGATCTCCGTCCTGAAATAATTCTATCTGCTTTTTCTCCCGGTTGTATACCCCTTTAAAGTCTCCATCGGTGCCGATGGGCCAGTTCATGGGATAAGATTGGATCCCAAGGACTTTTTCAATCTCTTCCATCAGCTCGAAAGGGTCTTTTCCCGCCCGGTCCAACTTGTTAATAAAGGTGAAAATCGGAATGTTTCGATCTTTACATACTCGAAAAAGCTTCTTTGTCTGAGGTTCTACCCCTTTGGCGCAGTCAATTACCATGACCGCACTATCCGCTGCGGTTAAGGTTCGGTAAGTATCTTCCGAGAAATCCTGGTGACCCGGCGTATCCAAAATGTTAATGCAAGCTCCTTCATAGTTGAACTGCATCACACTGGAAGTTACCGAAATCCCCCGCTGCTTTTCGATTTCCATCCAGTCGGAAACCGCATGTTTCTGTGCTTTCCTGGATTTTACCGACCCGGCTAAACGGATCGCTCCTCCGTAAAGAAGAAATTTTTCCGTCAACGTGGTTTTTCCCGCATCGGGGTGGGAAATAATCGCAAAGGTTCTTCGTTTATTGATTTCTTCGATAAATTTTTTATCCATAATAACATCTCCAATAGTTAGTTACATCGTTGTATTAACGTGCCAGCATTTCAATGGCAGTCTTAAAGATTTTTTCGTCGGTCAGGCCATACTTCTCCAACAGCTCCGCCGGTTTCCCCGATTCTCCGAAGGTGTCCGTCACCCCGATACGTTTTAAGGGCACAGGCAGGTTTTCCGACAGAACTTCCGCCACGGCGGATCCCAAGCCTCCTATGATATTGTGTTCTTCAGCGGTGATTACCATACCGGTTTCCTCGGCGGCTTTAATAATTAAATCTCGGTCAATGGGTTTGATGGTGTGCAGGTTCAGGACTCTTGCTTCCACCCCTTTTGCCTCCAACTTTTCCGCGGCTTTCAAGGCTTCATGAACCATCAGCCCCGTAGCGATAATGGTAATATCCCCTCCCTCTTTTAAAGCAATGCCCTTTCCGATTTCAAAGTCATAATCTTCGTGACCATTAATTACAGGTACGGCGGAACGTCCTAATCGCAGGTAAACCGGTCCGTCAAACTCCGCAATCTTTTTAACTGCCGTCATGGCTTCCACTCCATCGGAGGGAACGATCACGGTCATGTTAGGGATGGTACGCATGCAGGCGATATCCTCTAGGGCCTGATGAGACGCCCCATCTTCCCCTACGGTAATTCCCGAATGCGTGGCACAAATCTTTACGTTCAGTCTCGGATAGCCGATGGAATTTCGAATGATTTCAAAAGCTCTTCCCGAGGCAAACATGGCAAAGGAGCTGGCAAAGGGAATTTTCCCCGTAGTGGATAGTCCCGCAGCCAAACCGATCAGGTTCTGCTCCGCCACCCCTGCATTGAAAAACCGCTCCGGATAGACTTCTCCAAAACCTGCGGTTTTTGTGGACTTTGAAAGATCAGCGTCAAGCACCACCACGTGCTCATTTTCTTTCCCCAGTTCCACTAAGGCTTTTCCGTATCCTTCTCTTGTGGCCATCATTTTACTCATGATCCAACCCTCCCAATTCTTTCATTGCTTGATCTCGTTCTTCCTTATTCGGAGCTTTCCCGTGCCAGCCCGCCTGATCTTCCATAAAGGAGACCCCTTTTCCTTTTACGGTTCTGGCAATTATCATTGTCGGTTTCTCTTTTGTGGTTTTGGCAATGTCCAAGGCTTCCAGTATTTCAGTAAAATCGTGGCCGTCGACGGTCACCACGTTCCATCCGAAGGCTTTGAACTTGTCCGTGACCGGGTATACTCCCATAACTTCTTCATTGGGACCGTCAATTTGCAATCCGTTATAATCCACAAAGGCCGTAAGATTGTCCAGTTTATAGTGAGGAGCTGCCATAGCCGCCTCCCAGACAATTCCTTCCTGCAATTCACCGTCTCCCAGCAGAGCAAAAACCCGGCTGCTCCGTTGATCGGTTTTCAGTCCCAAGGCCATTCCCACAGCAGCAGAAAATCCTTGTCCTAGGGATCCTGTGGACATATCCACTCCGGATATATTTTTCATTTCCGGATGTCCCTGGAGCAAGCTTCCAATTTTTCGCAGCTCCCACAGTTCGCTTTTTGAAAAGAAACCTTTTTCCGCCAATGCCGCATAGAGTACCGGTGCAGCGTGTCCCTTGGAAAGGACGAAGCGATCTCGCTCCGGCCAATTTGGGTTTTTCTCATCCACATTCATTTCTTGAAAGTATAAAGCACTTACGATTTCCACGGCGGACAACGAGCCTCCCGGATGACCGGAACCGGCGTTATAAAGCATTTCCACAATATCCTTCCGAAGGGTTGCGGCCTTTTGATCAAGCATTTCATGATTCATATTTTCATAACCTCCTAGTTTTGTGTTTTGATTGCTTCTGTTTCCTTTCATCTTCAACACTTTGTTTTATTCTATGTTTCCGATTGAAACCCTATTTTACCTCTTTAAAGCCTTCTCCCAAAACCTCATGGATGGTACTAACCATCATAAAGGCTTTAGGGTCCACCTCATAGACAATACGCTTTAACTTCGCCACTTGGGCTCGGTTTACCACGCACAAAAGCACATCCCGGTCAGAACCGGTATACACTCCTTTCCCCGATAGGGCCGTAACCCCCCGATGCAGTTCCTGGGTGATTTTTTTTCCCATCACTTCCGGATCGTTGGAGATAATATAAAAGGCTTTGGCATAACTTAGGCCTTCTACAATAAAGTCAATCAGTTTTACCAAAATGTACAGGGCGATAATTGAATACAAGGAAGTCTCTATTCTTCTTTCCACTAGTCCCGCGGATACTACCACCAGTAGGTCTAAGACCATCATCATTTTTGCCGTGCTGAAGTTGGGGAAGAATTTATTGAGAATGGCCCCCCCAAGATCAGTTCCTCCCGTGGTGCCTCCAAAGCGAAAAACGATACCCAGACCCACACCGGAGATCACTCCACCGTAAATCGCCGCCAGTAACAAGTCCTCGGTTACAGCAATTTCACCGAAAAACAGATAGAAAAAGCGGATGAATACCGACAGCATAATGGTGGCATAGGCGGTTTTTGCACCGAAGGCTTTCCCAAGAATCATTATTCCCGCAATAAACAGCGGGACATTGACCGCCAGGTTGGTAAAATCAATGGGAATACCGAATACTTTCTGTATAAGAATGGCAAATCCCGTCACTCCTCCCGGAGCGATGGTGTTGGGCTCTAAGAAAAACACCAAAGAAAAAGCCAGTAGTCCCGAGCCAAGGGCTATGGCGAGATATTCCACAAGCATACGATACTTTTTGTTTTGAATCATCGTCAATCTCCTTTCCAAAAATTAAGACCTCATTCTCCAAGGTGCTTGAGGGAATGAAAGGTCTTATTTATACTTAGTATATTGTTTATGTGTTGCTGACATAGGGTCAGTTGAAAAATCTTCCTTATGTAATCCGAATTCGTCTATTGCTATTGTTTTAATACTCCGATAGGATCCCTAAACTGATGGAAAGGGCCCGATTGACCTTCGTCATGGTACGGTCA
>CAZTIJ010000019.1:8488-19970 GCA_964613365.1 uncultured Clostridiaceae bacterium
CGTGTTTTATCGATGGTACGAATCTGTTCCAGTAAAATCACGGAATTCTTGGGAATTTTATAATGACTGGTGTCCAACTCCACATGGGTGGGGAGTTTCCCTTTATTGATCTTCGACGTTATGGCCGCAACAATTACCGTGGGGCTGTATTTGTTTCCGATGTTGTTCTGAATTATCAGCACCGGTCGTACCCCTCCTTGCTCCGAGCCCTTTACTGGACTAAGGTCTGCATAAAACATATCTCCTCTTTTGATTGCCACGGTTTAATCACTCTCCGATATCTTGCCTTCGTATTCTTCTAGGAAAGGCAAATCTAAGCTCATACCCAGCTCTGCCAGGGCAGTATTGATGCTTGCCATTTCTTCGTACCCCGCTTTAATATTGCAAAGTTTTTCCCCGAAACATTTTTCTTGAATATAGGATTGAATGACTTTCGTTAAAAATTCACTCCGATCCAAATTCTCGATCTTTGCCAGGTGATCCGCTTCTTCAATAATTGATGGGGGCAAATGCACGACGATCTTCTCTGAATTGGCCATACTGCACCTCCAGTCCGTAAGTATTAGGCTAACTTATATTATATATCACTTAGGAATCCCGTGTCAACAAGTGATCGGTAATTGCGGATATTTCTCCGGCTTTCCGATAAACCCTCGGGACCCTTCGGCTGATCATACACACAATTTCGTAATTAATGGTTCCCAGCATCTCCGCAAACACATCCACAGTATTTGGATCTCCGTCACAATCGCTGATAATCGTTACCGTGTCTCCCTGGACCACCCGCTCTCCGGTGATGTCCACCATACTCTGATCCATGCAAATTCGTCCCACTACAGGGTAGGCCTTTCCCCGAACCAGAACCTTGGCCTTTTCCGTCAGTAATCGGGTAAAACCGTCGGCGTAGCCCACAGGCAACGTAGCGATCCGTCGGGTTTCCTTCGTTGTATAAATCAAACCGTAACTGATGCCCCGGCCCTTCTCCAAGTCCTTTACCAAGGCTATACGGGCCTTTACGCTCATCACTCTTTTCAGTTTGATCCTTTCCTGGTCCACCGCCGGTGAGGGATAAAGACCGTAAAGCATCAATCCCGGTCGAACCATATCCAGGTTCATTTCGGGAAGATCAATGGTTGCGGCGGAATTGGATACATGCTTGATCGGTATGGAATAACCGTCGTCTTCCAGTTCCTTTGTAACTTCCTGAAATCTTTCAAACTGCTTATAGGTAAACCCCTTATTTTCGTCATCGGCCACGGCAAAATGGGTGAAAATCCCCTCCACGTAAAGACCTTGCATTCCCAAGACCTTTTTTATCATTTCAAGATCCTCTTTTCCGGTTTGAAATCCTAACCGGGACATCCCCGTATCCACTTTGATATGCACCGTCATCTTTTTCCCCGATGCCAAAGCTTTTTCACTGAAAAACGCCGCCTGTTCATAGGTATACACCGTTTGAATGATATCATATTTCAAAAGGGTTTCAACGGCTTCATCGGGGGTATAGCCCATAACCATAATGGGGATCCTTACCCCGGACCTACGAAGTTCTACAGCCTCGGTCAGGCTAGCCACCGCAAAACGATCCGCGCCGGCTTCCTGAAGGGTTCCGGCGATTTCCACCGCCCCGTGTCCATACCCGTCGGCCTTGATTACGGCACAGGCTAAGGTATCATGGGAAAGGCTTTCTTTGACTGCCTTCATATTATGAGTTAGATGATCCAGGTTGATCTCCGCCCACACCGGTCGCAATTGATTTTTATCCATCCTTTAAGCCCCCTTTCGTGATTACCGCTTGGGCAACGGCATTGGTTTTACTATGGGATATGCTGATCCAAACCTCGGTGGCTCCCATGCTTTCCAACTGTGCCTTGGCATTATTGTAAAGAGATACCGAAGGTCGATTCATCTCATCCTTATGTACTTCGATGTCCGTAAAGCTAAAACCTCGAAACCCGGTACCCAGGGCTTTGCTTACCGCCTCTTTAGCGGCAAAGTATCCCGCAAGGGTGGCCACGGGTTTACGATTTTTTTCAATATAGGCGATCTCCCTATCTGTAAGAATCCGATTCAAAAACCGCGGATTCTTGTTATGAGCCTTTTCTATACGATGAATTTCAATAATGTCGATGCCGATTCCTCTAATCATCCCCGGGCTCCTTTTTCTCTTTTTCACTGTCCTGCCGTAAGAAAGTTAGGTCCATCTGCTCCAGCTGTTGATGTCCCAGGACACCGTGAAGCATTTGATACAGTTCCGTAAGCTTATGTTCGATTTCCTCTTTTTCCTCCCGAAGACCGTTGAGTTTTTTTCGAAGACTGGTGATGTTGCCCTCTACTTTAGTGAGCTTTTGCTGTTCGTGCAAAAAACGGGTGTAGGAAATCTCCGCCATGGTTTTATACAATGCTTTTTCCAATTCCTTTGACTGCCCATGCTTTTCTTCCAGGTCCGATTGCAGACCATTGATTGCTTCTTTAAGCTTTTCAATATCATTTTTTGCCTTTTCCAAGGCTTTTACCGAGTCCTCTTTTTCTGCGGTATTAATCTCAAAGGATAGGGCCATGATTTCGTTGATCCGTTGATCCTTCTCTTCCTGTTTTTTTTGGAGCCTACCTTCCAGCGCGACCCTTTCTTTGGCTGCCTTTTTTAATTCCCGCTGAAGTTTACGGGTCCGTTGATTCCCGTACTTTTCGATGGTCTGATGACATTGAGGTTCCTTAAAAAACAGATTCATATTTTTTTTGTCCAACAGGGCCTCGTCAATTTGAATTTTATGGGTTTTTTCAAATGCTTTGTTTTTTAGAAATTTAAACATGGTTCATCCCCTTGTGTTTTCCCCCGGATTTCTCTTTGCAACACCCTTACCTTTTATATTCGCTTTTCTTTCCTAAAACTCCTGCTTTTTTTATCGTTTTTGCCGAATGTTTTTTCCTTTCGGCCTCGATGTTTAAAGGCCGAAAACCACCAGCATCCCCAGGATCACCGTTAACAACACAGCATAAATTACCACATCACCGAAAATAATCCGTTTTTCATAATGCTGAACACAAAAATCCGGAAATTTCTCACAAACCGTGGTCACGGGCTTATAAATGAATCGTTCCGCGTTGATCCACTTCGGCAGAGGCAAACTGAACAGGTGAAACTTAACTCCTACCACAAACATTCCGAATCCGAGAATATAAACCCCTAGAAAATCTACAATTTCATCGGCACCGAAAAATACCATTCCCACCAAATAACTTTGAATGAACTCGGGACTGAAGGTAAAACTCGTGGCTGCGGGAATCAGGTACCCCTCGAAAAAGAAAGAAGGATTTAGGCCGATCAGTACCACAAAGAAAGCCAAAATTCCCATAGCGCCATTCATTCGGTAATGATCCCCTTCGATTTCCTGATGCTCTGGAGAAAGATCCCCAAGGAAGATATAGCCGAAAAATTTCAAAAATGAGCAGACGGTTCCGGCGCTGACGATTACAAACAGAAGCTCCGCATAGCGGAAGACCTCATGGCCGTAAATATAGGCTTCATCAATGGCATGGTGCAAAATTGATTTGCTGGCAAACCCGTTAAATCCGGGCATCCCCGTGATTCCGAACACCGCAATCAAACAGAGCAGCGCGGTCAAGGGCATTTTTTTCCATAGCCCTCCCAGTTTGTACATATTCCATTCCCGGGTACGCATATAGACCAGTCCTGCCACCATGAAAAGAATGACTTTAAAAAAACCGTGATTAATCATATGGAAGATGGCTCCCGTAAAGCCCATGGCCCCTTCAAAACCCAAATAGCCGGCCACGCCGATGCCCAAAATCACATAACCCATTTGGCTTACGCTATGATAGGCCAGCATTCGTTTCATATTGCCCTGCTGCAAAGCCATGAATACCCCTACCACCATGGTCAGAATCCCGAGCCAGATCACCACGGCTCCAATGTTTCTGGAAACCTGCCAAAGCATTTCCACGGCACTGAGTCTTGGACTGTCGGCCACGGAAAATACTACGGAAACCACGCGAAGAATTCCGTAGGCCCCCACTTTAATTAGGATCCCCGAGGAAAGAGCCACCACAGAAGTAGGACCCCCTTCGTATATTCTCGGCATCCAAAAATGAAAAGGAACCATTCCCGCTTTGATTCCGAAACCTCCGATCAAAAAAGCGGCAATAAGATATTTAATAGCTCCCATTTCACTGAACTGTACCGCCAAAGGGCTCCACTCAAAACTTCCTGTATAGGCGGAAAGCATTAAAATACCACTGAGAATGGAAAGACCTCCGATAATCCCCATATAAATATAGACCTTTCCCGCTTCCAACTGATCCTCCCCGCGGTGATACACCATCAAGGCATAGGAAATAAAGGTCATGGCTTCAAAGAACAGGAAAAAGCTTAATAAATCACCGGCCATGAGGGTTCCGATAATTGCGAAATAAGTCAGGGTATAAAAGACGTAGTTGATATCCTCTAAACTATAAATTCCCAGGGCGAGCCACAGAATTCCAGTAAACACAATAAAAACGTAATTGAGCATATCAATACGGAAAATGGCTCCCATACCGAAAACATTGCCGATCTCATAAACCACAGGAGCTCGTTGCACTTCGTTGAAAATCAAAATCATAAAAATCGTAGTCAAAAGCACAAAACCCTTGACCACGTTTCTTCGGAATCTCCGGTCCTTGTCGCCAATTGACGGAATAATCAGTAATTCTAAGACAATGAAAAGGATAACCGACGCCGGCATCCAAATCTGAATAATTCCTCGTGAAATATCCAATGTTTTTCATCCTTTCCTATGATAAAAGCTCCTGCTTCCTTAAGCAGAAGGATCCGCAAGAGCTTTCCTTTATACAATTCGGGTCAGAATAATCAGTGCAACCGTTAATATAATCGTGTATATTATAACATCTTCTTTGATTATTGTCATTTCATAGCGATCAGTGATTTTAATGGCATTCTTATAAACCAGGTTATACAAAGGCCGATATAAGGTAGTTTCTACATCCATCCACTTCGGCATGCTTAAATGGAACAGATGGTACCGGCTTCCGATAAAAAATATACCGAATCCGAACAAGTAGATCCAAAACATGATGGAGATGTCTGCGTAATTAAAGAAGTTCATATCCACCAGATAACTGCTGATAAAATACGGGTCGTAAACAAATTGCTGGGCTGCGGGAATCAGAAAACTATCCAAAAAGTAATTAGGGGCTTGACCGATGGCCACAATCAAAATGGCAAGTCCTGCCATGGCCATATCCATCATACCATTATCTCCTTCGATGTTTTTATACTTCTCCGGGGTCTCTCCTAAAAACACGTAGCCGAAGAGTTTAATGAAAGAGCACACGGTGCCGGCACTGACAATGGTGAAGATCACTTCCGCATACCGAAAGGAATAGTGGCCATATTCATAGGCTTCCACAATGGCATGGTGCAACATGGATTTGCTGGCGAATCCGTTAAATCCGGGCATTCCCGTAATCCCTAACGCGGCGATCAGGCAAACCAGAGCGGTAAAAGGCATTTTTCGCCAAAGTCCTCCCAGTTTGTACATGTCCTGTTCCCTGGTTCTTAGGTAGACCAGCCCCGCTACCATAAAGAGAAGACCTTTGAACAGTGCATGGTTAACAATATGAAAAACCGATCCAGTAAAACCCATGGCTCCATAATCCCCTAGATAGGCTGCCACTCCGATGCCCATGACAATGTAGCCCATTTGGGAAATGGAGTGATAGGCCAGCATTTTTTTCATATGTGACTGCTGCAGGGCCATAAACACCCCGACGGTCATGGTGGCAATGCCCACCCAGATAATTACCGCTCCCAGGTTTTCCGAAACCGACCACAGGGTGGGGTCCAATTCCGTAAGAGCCGTGATGTCGGGAACGAAAAAACTGGTAATGATCCGAAGCAAACCAAAGGCTCCCACCTTTATCAAAATTCCCGAGAGCAAGGCGCTGGCCGGAGTCGGAGCCACCGGGTGCGCCTTGGGAAGCCAAATATGCAACGGGAGCATCCCCGCCTTAACACCGAATCCGATGACAAAAAACAGGGTGATCAGGTATTTCATCCATCCCAGTGCATTGAGTTCCGATGCCAAAGGGACAAACTGTAAAGTACCGGTATATACATACAAAAGAATAATTCCAAGAAGAATACTCAGCCCTCCGGCCACCCCCATATAGATATAGTTGTTTCCAGCAAGCATGGATTCCTTGGACTGGTTGTGGGCCACCAACATGTAGGAGGTCAGGGTCATCATTTCAAAGAATAAAAACATCGTTAAAATATCTCCGGCAAAAATGGTTCCCAGGATTCCTCCAAAGGTTACCGCCATCCAAAGAGAAAACCGATTCCGATGCCTTTCAATTTTCATATAATCCCGAGTATAAATGGTTACCATAAGCCACAGAACCCCGGCGGTCATGGCCATAATAAAACCTAACATGTCAACGGTAAAATGCAAGCCCACTCCAAAGACCCCGGGAATATAATAATCAATACTGCCCCCTGCCACCTGGGGATACATCGCCAGGATTACTAAAAAAGTGACAAAAGTGGAGTTCACCACGGTGGAGTCCCTTAAAGTTTCGGATTTTTTCCCGATAAAGGCCTCCACCGGACCTCCAATTAAGGGAATCAGTATGGCGATAAAAGGCAAATAGGGAATGTTATTTATAAACTCCACAAAACCTTCGGTAATGGAAAACTTCGGTCTAAACATCATTCCTTGACCAAAATCCGCTCCCATAGTAAGAAAAATAAAAATCCCCACCAGAAATACCGTCAAAACGAAAACCAATATACAGTTCACACAAAAAGAATCCAGGCGCCCTAAGGTCCTTTCCAGGAGATTCCCTTTATTGTTCCGATCCAAATCTTTCATGATACTCCTCCTCTAGTTACAAGAACGTGGGCACCGCCCGCTCAATAATACTCATCAATATTTGAGGAAAAATCCCGATTAGTATAATCAGGCCTGCAATGATGACCATCGGCATGGTCATCGCCCTCGGGATCCCATCCCGGGTCATTTCCTCACTGCCGTCCTCCCTTGGCTTTAAGAATGCGGAGACAATAATGGGAAGATAGTACACCGCATTTAAGAAACTACTCAACAGAATCACCACTAAATATAAGGGTTGACTGGCCTCCAGCACCGCCAGGGCCAGGTACCACTTACTCATAAAGCCACTCATCCCCGGTATGCCGATCATCCCTAAGGCGGCGATACTGAAAACCACCATGGTCAGGGGCATTTCATAACCGATCCCGGACAAATCACTGATTTTCCGCTTCTCGGTTTTGTAAATCACCGCTCCGGCACTAAGGAACAAGGCAGACTTCATCAATCCATGGGAAACCACATGAAACATGGATACACTAAGTCCCGGATTGGTTGCCATGCCTATGCCCAGGAAAATATAACCCAGTTGAGCCACGCTGGAATAAGCCAACATCCTTTTGATATCGGTCTGCCCTATGGCGAACACGGAACCCATTACCATTCCCACCGCTGCAAAATAGGCAATGAAATTATGGAGTCCCAGATTCGTGATGATAATTTCCGTACCGATTAAACGGAAGAGAATTTTCATGGCAACAAAAATATATACCTTGACCACAAGGCCGGATAAAAGGGCGCTGGAAGGGGTCGGCGCACTGGAGTGGGCGTCAGGTAACCAGGTGTGCAAAGGAAAAACCGCCGCTTTAATCCCCAGACCCGCAGCCATAAAACCCAAGGCCAATAAAATATTGGTAGGGTACACTTCCCATGCGGCAACCATTTCCCTGGACATCTCTGTAATGTTTAAGTATCCGGTGGCCATATACAGTAGAGCGACACCGAATAAAAAGGAGATGGATGCCAGAGTGTTCAGCATTAAATACTTAAAGGCGGCCATAAAATTTTGTTTTTTTCTTTTGATGGAAATAATGGCGCAGGACGTCATGGCCAGGATCTCCATAAATACATATGTATTAAAGAGGTCATTGGTAAAGGTTATCCCCACCATTCCAAGAAGCAGTAAAAATATTAAGCTGTAATAGACGGGAATCTGTTTCGGTAAAATTTCGTGTTCGATGTCCCGTATGGAATAAATCACAATCAAGGTTGCGAGCAGTAAAATAAAAAAGACCATCATAGTGGAAAACTCATCGATGCTGAACTGTATCCCGATGGTAGGGCTCCAATTTCCCACATTGTACATATAGGATCCATGAGACATTACCTGAAACAGCAGATACCCGCTAAGGCCTAAGCTTATTGCCAATGTCCCTAAGATGAAGTTTTTCCCCTTGAGGTTAAACCGCTTCATTAATAAAGGGGTGATCACAGCCCCTAAGAGAAGAATAAATAATATAATTAAGGGAAACTGCAAATAATCCATACTACTCACCCCTCATTTCTAAGATTTCGTCGAGCTCCACAGTGCCGTAGACTTCGTAAATTTTGATAATCAGGCTGAGGGCATAGGCGGTAATGCTAACCGCAACCACAATTCCTGTTAAAATCATAGCCGTAGGCAGAGGATTTACGTAGGACTGAGTAATTGGTTCTTTCACAGTGCTTAAAATCGGTGCCTTGCCACCGGATACATACCCTACGGACACCATAAACAAAAACACGGCGGTTTCCATAATGTTTAGTCCGATAACCTTTTTTAGTAAATTCGGATGGGTTAATACGGTATAAAGGCCGACGACAAACAAGACGGCGGCACCAAAATAATTGATTCGCTCCATGACGAGTTCAAAAATATCCATACTATTGGTCCTCCTTAATGAATACATGAAAAAGACTGATCAAAGTTACGGCAACCTTTAAGGCGATGCCAATATTCACTAGGGATAACATATCCACGGCGACCCGTTCTCCATAGGCGATCTCATAAGCTCCGGCTTCCCTAAGTTGCAGTACGTCATAACCCATAAAAACCGTTACAAAAGCCATCAGGACAAAACAGAGCAACACTTCCCGCTTTAGTTTCCCAATACGGTCCGGTACTTTTTTTTCCGCTTTCTCCAATCCGAAAACGATGGTATACAAAACAATGGCGGAACCCATAATCGCTCCCCCTGCAAAGCTCCCCCCCGGAGAAGCACTGGCATTCAAAATAATGTAAGTACCGTATAAATAAATAAAAGGGGTAACAATACGAATAATGGTTTTTACGATTAAATCATCCATAATTACGGCTCCTTTTGCTCTTCTTTGACACTTTTTTTCCGTTCGTTCCCTCTAAGCACGGAGATCACCGCCACAATGGAAGTAAACAGCACTCCGGCTTCCAGCAACGTATCCACTCCCCGATAATACTTTAACACTGCGGTTACGGTATTGGGAGTTCTCGTATCATCCACAGCATTTTCAATATAATACTCCGACACTTCATTTTGGCTGGGGTTTTCCGGATCACCGATAGCGGGCAGTTCCATAATACTTACAAACATAATTCCCAGTAACCCTAAAAAAACCAAAGGTACGAAGAGTTTTTTCATTTTTCCACCCTCCTTATCCGGCTCACCGTGGCAATCAGAAGTATGGTGGTTACTCCCGCCCCGATGGCAGCCTCGGTCAGAGCAATATCCGGTGCCATCAGAATCAACCATAAAATTGCCATAACCAAACTGTAGGAGGCAAAAATAATAATGGCACTAAGTAAGTCCTTCGTCCGTTCCACGGCTACGGCGCAAACAATCAAAAAAAGTATTAGAATAACGTTTAGTATTTCCATAAGGCCCTCCCTCGAGATCCATATCGGATCCTCCTAAGTACTGTTACCTAGTCTTGTAGTTTCTGTTTCCTTTCGCTATGATATTTGGCTTTTGCAATAATATGGGCTGCCGTGGGATTGGTAATCCAAATAAAGGCGATGACAATAATGCTTTTGATACTGATCACGCTAAACCCGCTATAAACGGCAATCGCCAACAAAGCCAATCCCGCTCCTAAGGTATCACATTTGGTACTGGCATGCATTCTTGTGTAGGTATCCGGCATCCGAAGCAAGCCCAGGGTACCTACAGCGAAAAAGAAAGCACTGGTAATGATTAACAACAAAATTATTCCGTTTACAATCATATCTACCTCTCCTTAATATAGCTTGCCTTTTTCTAAGTATTTGGATACGGCAATGGTGGCAATAAATCCCATCATGGCATATACCAGGGCAACATCAATGAAACTTTCCTGTCCTGTTTGAATCGCTAAAAAAGCAATCAGCACAGCAATTTTCGTGGAAATTACGTCGATGGCCACAATTCTATCCGCTGCTGTGGGCCCGGTATAGGCTCGGTATAAGCAAATAAACATCATCACTCCTAAAAAAATGATAAAGCCTAAAAAAATCTTCTCCATCATGCTTCCTCAGCCTCCAGTATTCTTACGGATTTTTCAATGATGCTATCTTCCAACCCCTCCGCCGCTTCCTTTGTTAAGGCATGCACAAGAAAACCCTCTTCATCGATGTCCACGGTTAAGGTCCCCGGAGTGAGCGTTACGGAATTGCCAAAGATCACTTTATCAAAATCCTTTTCAAAGGTTTTGTGAACTTTCACAAAGGATGGGGAGATCGGTAAAGAGGGAGAAAGTACTATTTTTGCCACTTGCCAATTAGACTTAAATATCTCAACCAGCATAATAAAAATGAACTTGATAAAAAAAGCGATTTTTTTCACATTAAAAAGAGTGGTTTCCTCGGGGGAAAACAGCAGACTTTTGGAGTACGTCATAATTAAGGCCACAGCTCCCCCACCGATCAAGGCGATCTCTAAGGTGAAACGTTGGGAAAGGATTACCCAGAATAAAAATAATAGGACAAAATAATAGCCGTACGTTTTCAAAGGATTTTTCAATATACACACCTCTTCATCTTGTTTCCCAAAATTCTAAAAACCCTCTCCTTAAAGGAATTCAAGGGTTTCCATTCGTTACATGTTCTATTGTACTCCTAATGGTTTTAGATTTCAACATGAAATCCGGGAAAACCGGAAAAATTCTCTTTTTCTTATTTTCTCAATTTTCTTCAAAACAAAAACCCTTCATTGGGACTTTCTGGAAAGGACCATGGATGAAGGGTTATCGTTACTCTTAAGTTTTGACTGCTTTGTTTTGTATTATAAACGGTTCTTTTTCGTTTCAGTGTTGTTTTACTGCATACGTCCTGCAGGCTCCTGCTCCCCTGGACTTTTCCCTTTAACAAACACCATCGTGTAGCCTTTTTTTAATCCGATCCAGGCTAAACAAGCGATCGCCGCTATAACACCAAGCTTCCCTCCCACACCCAAGTAAACCGGCTGTGCAAGAATAAACAGTACGCCTACGATAAAGCCAACCGCTGCCATCTCCTTAAGGTTCGGAACGTTTTTCGCCGCCACCATTCCGGCATAGGATGACGTGGTGGCTACAACTGCCAGGGTATCCCCCATTTCAAAGAAATGAGGCAAAAAAAGACCGGATAATAATACCACAAT
>CAZTIJ010000020.1:0-19664 GCA_964613365.1 uncultured Clostridiaceae bacterium
CCAATAAACAGGATTTTCAGGAGCTGGAGAAGTTTAAAAACTACAAAAAAGAGGGACAGCTGCTGTCCGCGGAGAAGGTGGCCGAGAAGGTAAAAGAGCTGTTACTGTTGGGGAATTTTGAGCAGGGGGAAGTGTTGGATGTGCGGGACCTGTTATAAAGGGCCGTGGTTCCTCGGAAGAACAAAACATAATGGGAGGGCGTGAAGAAATGAAAGAGCTGGTGATCTGTAGCGGGATTCCCTATGATCAGATCCGGGACTATTTTGATAAAGCGGCAACCGCCGTATCTTCGGAAAAATACGTGGGGGAGCGGTGGCAGGTGGAGCTTCGGGCACTTTGTCGGGGAAGCTATGAAAATCTTCCCATCCCCGAAACCCGGCTGAGATTCACCGGGGAGGAGGAAGCGGTGGACCGGGCGGTCCACCGCTATCGAAGGGCCTTTTTACGGGGAGGAGCCTAAAAAACCCCGGAGAATCCTTCCCCCGGGGCTGGTCTTTTTCCTAAGAATACTCGCTTAAGAATTTGTAAGCGTCATTGATCTCCTGGAACTTCTTAGTGGCATTGGGATCCTTGTTAATATCGGGATGAAACTTTTTCGCTTTCTTTCGATAAGCCATTTTCAGTTCCTTTTCATCAACCCCTTCAGAAACCCCTAAAATATCCAGGCTCTCCCTGTACTTTTGCCGGGGGTTTCCCTGGTGACCGCCAGAGGACTGATGGTGACCACCCTGTCGGCTCCACTGACCACCGGAGCCGGTGCGGTAGTAGTAGCGGCTGCCCCGGGCACCCTGGGACTGCCACTGATAAAACTGTTCGTTCCAGGCCCGCTGTTGTTGCCGTTGCTGCTCATAGTAGCGCCGTTCCTGTTCCCTTCGATAGTCTTCCTGAGCCTTCTCGTAGGCTTTTTTATAGGAGGCAAAGGATTGATAGGCATGATCTTCGGGATGGATTAAGTGCTTCGACAGATTGAACAGAAAGGAAGTGATCAGGAATTTTTGTTTTTTCAGGTGCGCCAGCAGCCTTCCCGCCAGAAAGGGAAACAACATAAGAAACAAGAGGATTCCCAGGGCATAGGGGTCCGTTAATATCCGGATCCCCAGGGGGATGGCGAAGATGATAAGAAACAAACAGCCGCCCATGCTGAGAAGCAGCAACAGACCGCTGGATATTCCCTTGGTGATCAAAACCAGGGCTTCCAAAAGACCGATGGCGACAGTGAACATCCCTTCGACCATTTTAGCGAAGAGGTGAATGGTTTTTCCTAAGGCTTTATTGATTATATTCATTGAGAGATTCTCTCCTTATAGTGGGGTAGCGTGGTAAAGTTTTTTTTCGAATTTTTTCAGGTTTTTTTTATGAACCGGGTTTTACAGTGGGGACAGGTTACTCGAACTTTCCCTTTGTTTTTCGGAACCCGGAGCATGGCCTTACAGGAAGTACAGGGCATGAGTTTATGGTTTTTCGACCGCCGCATTCGGGTAAGCAGTCGGTGTCCCTTTTTGTATAAGGGACGGATTTTCATCATAAATTGATAGTTTTCCCTCCTTCGACGGAGGAGGTTTTTTGAAAACATTCGATAAATCCCCAGGCCCAGGGGCAGATAGCTAAGGGATTCCATCATAAAAAAACCGGTGATGCGACCGAGGACCGTAAGCACTAAGGAAAGCACCAACAGGAATATGGACAGATGATCTCCCCCGGCCCGTCCTTGCATAAATTTATGGAACCATTTCATAATGAGCCTCCTTAATTGTTTGGAACATCCTTCCCGGGATTGTCCGGGCTTTATAAAATTCCATTATACAGCATAGGATTAAAATAATCACGAAGAATTTCAAAAAAATTGGGGGGGCATTGCCACAAATAAAGAAAAGTGGCGTTTCAATGAATTCTGTGAAATAATAAAGGGCAAAGGGAATCTTTACCCTTTACTACGGGGAGGCAAAAAAATGGAGTTGCAGGAAAATCTGATGGCCATGGTACGGTGTAATAAAAAAGGCGTCATAGAAGAAATCATCTATGTTCAAGGGGAAGGGCTGGGGGAAGTGGGAGAATCGATTTTTGAGAAAATGGTTCCGGAGGAACAGAAAGCCGAAAAACTCAAGGGGTTTTTCCATGGAAAAGTGTAGGTCCTTGAAATGACCCTAGACCATCCTGGACAGCAGAGGAACAGACAAAGAGTTTTGCACGGGTTTTTCACGGAACGGGGCTATTTGATCATGGTAGAGGAAGGCATGCACTGGAAAGAGCACTCGCAGAGTGCCTACGAGGAAATTATGAAGTTAAACAGTGAATTTGCCAATGCCCAGCGGGAAGTGGCGAAAAAAAACGAAGAGTTAAAACGGATGAATGAAAAGCTCGAGACCTTAGCGGCCAAGGACACCCTCACCGGGCTTTTTAACCGTTACACCCTTCAGGAAAAATTTTGGGAGGTGTTGAAACGATGTGAGCGGGGGAAAAAGAAACTCTCCATGGCCATGGTTGATTTCAACAACTTTAAAAAGGTAAACGATGATTGGGGCCATAGGGCCGGGGATCAGCTGCTGAAGGACTTTGCAGAACTTGCCCGGAGGGAAACCCGCACCGGTTTTGATTATGTGTTTCGAATCGGCGGGGATGAGTTTTTGTTTCTCTTTGAGGGATGCAGCGAAGGGGAGGCAAAGAAGGTTCTTTCCAGGATCGAAAGAGAACTGAAACAATACACGTCCATTGTCAGCTTAGCCTTTGGAACCATGGAAGTACCCATGGGAGAAGACAGGAAGCTGGAAAAATTGTTGGGACAGGTGGATGAAAGGATGTACAGGAACAAAAGAAAAAAGAAAAAAAGGAAGGAGGCATCCTTTGATGAAGATTAAAGCCATTCTTTTGGACAAGGACGGAACCTTAATTGAATTTGAAAAAACCTGGCATAGGGTCTTTCAAAACATTTTCCGGGAACTAAAGCAGCGGTGGGAGCTGCCTTCGGAAACGGTGGAAACCCTTAAAGATTTGTCGGGGGTCACGGCGGAGGGTTTTGAAAAGGAAAGCCTGATTCAGTACGCCCCCGTGGAGGAGATTATCGATCGGTGGATGGAAGTGCTGAACAGGGTTGAAGAAAATCCCCGGGGGAAAAAGCAGATCACCAAAGAAAGGTTACAAGCCCTGATGGAAGAACAGAGCAAAGGTCCCGACGCCGCGGTGGTGCCCTTGGACAACACGGTGGAGACGGTTCAACGCCTTCACCACAGAGGATTTATCCTAGGGGTGGCTACTGCCGACAGTTTCGCCTCCACAGAGCATAACTTAGGGGCTCTGGGGATTCGACGCTATTTTTCCTTCATCGGCAGTGATGACGGATGTTTCAAAGGGAAGCCCGACCCCCATATGGGCCAGGCCTTCTGTGAGAGGTTTCACCTCCATCCCGGAGAGGTGCTGTATATCGGCGATAGTGTGACAGACATGCTCTTTGCCGAGAATGCCGGTTTTCATTTTATCGGCATTAAGGGGGAGCACAACGAATATGAACGATTTTTGGAAAACCAATACCCGGTGGTTAACAACATCGGGGAAATCGAAGAAAAAATCCCCGCCGGAGAGTAAGCCTCTCCGGTTTTTTACTGTCCGAAGGAGGATTGGACCCGGGGAAGAAAGGTGGTATAATGAAGTTTAGGCTAAAAAAAGAGAAGACCTGACAGTTATTGGAGTAAGCGGATCAAAAGGAATAAGGGGAGGAAACAATGCATAAGATAACCGATGAAACCCTGAAACTTCGAGGGGCTCTGGATACCACCTATGGAAAAGGGGTGGGAATTTTTACCCGGGGAGAGATACAAAACATTCGACGTTCCGATGACTTCCGTCGATTTCAGGGGAAAGTGCAGGGAAGCCGGATATACGATGTGGAGGCGACCTTTGACCCCCAGGGAAACATTGAAGGTACCGGATGCACCTGTCCCGCCTATCAGAGCTACTATGGAGACTGTAAACATATCACCGCGTTGTTGATGGCCATAGGAAAATACCGGGATCCCCGTGACAATCAGGAAAATCATATAAAAAGCCTCATCGCATCCTACCGACAAGAGTCCCCGGAGGCCAAAAGGATCCTTCACTTGCAGCCGGCGCTGAAAATTTCCCGGGGAATCGGGGAGCTGGAACTTCGTCTGGGAGAGGAGAAAACCTATGTGGTAAAAAACCTCGGGGCCTTTATACAAAGCTACAATGAAGAACGGCCGCTGGTATTCGGGAAAAACTTCACCTACGATCCCGAGGTCCAGGCGTTTACCCAAGAGGACCGAAGGGTGATGGCCTATTTAAGTCTTCTTTGGGACATGGATCGACGGCAGGAAAACCTCGGAGCACAGGGTTCCCCGGAGAAAATGTTTCGGGGAAGAACCCTGAAGTTGAAGGATCACGGCCTGGAAGAACTGTTGCAGCGGTGGATGTCCGAAGGTAAGGGACGGGATCTTTGGATTGAGGGGGTTCATTATTCCCGGGTAAGGCTACGGGAGGGGAAAATCCCTGTGAACTTCAGGCTGAAACAAAGGGCCCGGGGGGGAATGTCCCTGATGAGAAAAGAAGAGGCTCCCATGATTTCCTTGGATACCCGGGGAAATCTGGTGTTTTACCAAGGTGGGATCTATAAAATGAGAGCCCGGGAAAATCAAAGGATTCGCCCCTTACTAAGGGAGCTGATCTTCCGGGGGGACATGGAAATTCCCGAATCCCAGGAAGCACCCTTTATCACCGAGGTGCTGCCCGCAATCGAAGAACACGGGGATTGTGCGGTGGCGCCTTCCCTGAAGGAAAGGATCCGAAAGGAGCCCCTGAAGGCCAGGCTCTATTTGGACCAGGAGCCGGGGAAGGTCATCGCCAAGCTGGAGTTTTTTTACGGGGACCGAAGGGTCAATCCCTTTGACCGGGAAGAACCTCGGGAACATAAGAAAAACGGCCTCGGCGCCGGGGAGATTCTGATTCGGGATAAAGCCGGAGAGAATCAATTGTTAACCCTGTTGGAAGAGGGGGACTTTACCGTCCATAGAGGAAGGTGCTATATGGAAAAGGAGGAAAACATCTTCTTCTTTCTGGATACCCTGCTACCGAAACTTCGCCGGCAACGCCAGCTTTCCGTTTACTACTCCGATGATTTTAAGGAAATAAAGACCCTGGGTCCCGGGGATTTGACGGGACGCATCACCCTGAACCACGACGTGGATTTGCTGGAATGCCGGCTGGATATGGAAAATATCCCGACGGAGGAATTGGCAGAACTGTTGAAAAGCATAGAGAAAAAAGCAAAGTATCACCGATTGGCCGACGGAAGGTTTCTATCCTTAAGAAAAAATGGGGGAGAGAAGTTATCCACCTGGCTACAGGCAATGGAGCTGGACCCCGGGGATATGGAAGAGGGGGTGGTTAAAATCCCCAAGTACAAGGCCTTTGAAATGGAGGCGCTGTTAAAGGAACAGGGGGACAGCCCCTTTAGGAGGGACCGGAACCTCGAGGATTTCCTGGAGAACTTTCGAAAACTCGCCGGGGAGGACGCCTTACAAAATCAGGAGTCGGTATCCCTTCCCCGGGGCCTTCATGGCGAGCTGCGGGAGTATCAGAAAAAAGGTTTCCGGTGGCTCAGCACCCTGTCGGAATACGGTTTCGGCGGTATTTTAGCCGATGAGATGGGGCTGGGAAAAACCCTGCAGACCCTGGCCTATTTAGTAAAGGAGAGGGAAAAGGGCATCGAAAATCCCAGTATTCTGGTGGTGCCCACTTCCCTGGTCTATAACTGGAAGGAGGAAATACAGCGATTTGCCCCGGAACTGACCCCCTTAATTATCAGCGGTTCCAAGGAGGAGCGACGGGAAAAAATCCGAAGGGCGGCGGAATACGACCTGGTGATCACCTCCTATCCCCTGCTGCGAAGGGACCGGGAGGAATACCGGGACCGTTTTTTTCACGCCTGCATCCTGGATGAAGGCCAGCATATTAAAAACAAAGGCTCCCAAAGCGCCAAGGCGGTAAAAAGCCTTCGGGGAAACCATCGTTTTGTATTGACCGGCACCCCCTTGGAAAACAATTTATCGGAGTTATGGTCGATTTTCGATTTTGTGATTCCCGGTTATCTGGGCTCCTATCAAGGCTTTGTGGAGAAGTATGTAAAGTCAAAGGATACCCCGGAGGGCTCCTGTCAATTGAAAAAGCTCAGAAGAAGGGTGCAGCCCTTCATTCTCAGAAGGATGAAAACCGATGTGTTAAGGGAACTTCCGGAAAAAAGCGAAGGAAAGCTCCTAGTAGATATGACCGAGGAACAACAGAAGCTGTACCGTGTCTATGTGGAAAAAATCAAAGAAGAAATCGAAGAGGGGGAAGAGGAGGGAATGAACAGCCGTCGGATTCAGATCCTGGCCGGGCTTACCCGACTACGGCAAATCAGTTGTCATCCCGGAGTCTTTATGGAAGACTACCGGGGAGGCAGCGGCAAGCTCCAGGCTTTAGGGGACATTCTGAACCGGGGGATGGAAGGAGGTCACCGGTTTTTGGTCTTCTCCCAGTTCACGGAACTGCTGAAAATGGTTCGGGAGGACTTGAAAAGCCGGGGACACGCTTCGTTGTATCTCGACGGCTCCCTGCCCATGAGTCGTCGAGGGGATCTGGTCAAGGCCTTTAATAGGGGAGAGGCCCCGATTTTTCTGATTTCCCTAAAGGCGGGAGGCACAGGCCTGAATCTCACCGCCGCCGACCAGGTCATTCACTTGGATCCCTGGTGGAACCCCGCTGTGGAAAACCAGGCCACGGATAGGGCCCATCGCATGGGCCAGGACAAAAAGGTTCAGGTGCGAAAACTCATTGCCCGGGGAACCATTGAAGAGAAAATACATGAAATTCAACAGCGAAAAAGGGCCCTGATCGACGGGGTTATCCAAAGGGAAGAGGGGATGTTTTCCGGTTTAACCAAGGATGAGTTGTTGGCCTTGCTGGAAGGATAAAAAAAAGGACCTTTGCTTACAGGTCCTGAATTTTCCCCAGATCCTTCACGTGACCGATGACCACCAGCACATCATCGTGCTCCAAGGCATCCTCGGCGGCGGGGGAGATGTTGATCTCCTCCTGGTGCTTGATGGCCATAACATTGATGCCGTGTTTCACCCGAAGATCCAAGTCCAGCAGGCTTTTTCCCACCCAGTTTTTCGGAACCTCCAGCTCCATGATGCTGTAATCCTTGGAGAGCTCGATGTAGTCGATAATGTTGTGGGCCACGAGGTTATGGGCCACCCGCTCGCCCATTTCCCGTTCGGGAAACACCACCCGGTCCGCCCCGATTTTGTAGAGGACCTTGGCATGAAGATTGCCCTGGGCTTTGGCCACGATATAATCAATTCCCGCCTCCTTGGCGATCAAGGTGGCCAAAATCGAGGTTTGAATATCCGTGCCGATGGAGATAATGGCCACGTCAAAATTCTTAATCCCCAGGGAATGGAGGGCCTGCTCATCGGTTCCGCTGGCCTGAACGGAATGGGTAACGTGCTCGGAAATGTTCTGTACGATCTTTTCATCACAGTCAACGGCCAGTACGTCATGGCCCAGCTTGGATAGGGCTTTGGCCACACTGCCGCCGAAACGACCGCAGCCGATCACTACAAACTGTTTCATAAAATCACTCCTTCAATGGTTGGTTTGGATTACGAGTTTAACCGATGATCACCTTATCTTCCGGGTAACGGATTTTTCCCTGATTCTTATGGGTGGACTGGGCCAGGGCCAAGGCCACGGTAAAGGGCCCCACCCTTCCCATAAACATAAGAAGGGATAGCAGCACTTTCCCGAGGGTGCTTAAGGTCGGGGTGATTCCCAGGGAAAGGCCCACGGTACCGAAAGCGGAAATGGTCTCGAAAAGGGTTTCCATAAAGGTGTTCCCGGATTCGATAATGCTTAGGATCATGGTAATGGAAATAATAATGATCAGCCCGAGAAACATAATGGTCAGGGCCCGATTGATGTTACTTCGGGGAATCCGTCGATGAAATACCTCGGTATCCTCCTTCCCCCGGATTTGTGACACAATGGTAAAGAGCACAATTCCGAAGGTGACGGTTTTCACTCCCCCCGCCGTGGAAGCGGGAGAGCCGCCGATGAACATGAAAATCATGGTCAAAAGCTTGGAAGCGTCGGTTAGGGAGGCGGTATCCAGGGTATTGAAGCCGGCGGTTCTCGGGGTCACCGATTGGAAAAACGCGGCCATGAATTTTCCCGGGATGCTTAAGTCTCCTAAAGTGGCGGCGTTGGTCCATTCCAACAATAAATAGGAAACAAAACCGATGGCCAGCAGAAGACCGGAAATGATCAGCACCAGCTTCGTATGCAGAGACCATCGTCGAAAGTTATCCCGGTAAAAAAACATATCGATGATTACGGTAAAACCCAGACCCCCCAGGATGATCAGGGTCCAGATCGTGAAGTTCACCAAAGGGTTTTGCACATAGGGCATTAAACTGATCCCCCCGCCGATGATATCAAAACCGGCGTTGCAAAAGGCGGAAACCGCATGGAAAATACTGAACCAAATCCCCTGGGCCCAGCCCAGCTCCGGCACAAACACAAAGGATAATAAAAGGGCGCCGAAGGCCTCCATGGCCAGGGTACCGATAATAATGTACTTGGTCAGGCGCACCACCCCGGAAAGGTCGTTCTGGTTTAGGGAGCTTTGGATCAACAGTCGTTCCTTTAGGGAAATCCGCTTCCCGATAATCATGGCGAACATGGTGATCATGGTCATAAAGCCCAGTCCGCCGATTTGGATTAACAAAAGGATCACCAGCTGGCCGAAAAGACTCCAATGGGTTCCCGTATCCACCACCACCAGTCCGGTCACCGCCACGGCGGAGCTTGCGGTAAACAGGGCGTCCACATAGGGAACACTGACCCCGTCGGCGGAGGCGAAGGGAAGGGATAGCAAAAGACTGCCGGTAAGAATCACACTGAGAAATCCCAGAACAATGGTCCGGGTAGGGCTGATGTTTTTGTTGCGCAAAAGGTTCACGGATGTATCCCCCCAGATTGATTATTATAATTACGCTTGTACAAGTCCTTCAAATAGTTTAGAATAGTAGCTTGAAACCTGATGAAGATAGGGTTATTGTATCATAAAGTCCAATTTTTATCTATAAAGAGAAACCTTTTGAATTTCAACGGATATCGTTTATAATAAAGGTATGTTAAAGGGCGAGGAAAGAAAGGCGATAAAAAACGGCGGTATCGTCGGAGGAAGGATCGTTAAGGAGAGGATGGGTTAAGATGGAAATTATCATTGTGGGAGCGGGAAAACTGGGTTATAAGCTGGCGGAAGCCTTCACCGTCGAGGATAATAATGTGGTGATGGTGGATGTGAAAAGTTCCGCTTTGGACCGGGCGGACAACCAGCTGGATGTGCTGACGGTGAAAGGAAACGGAGCCCAGCTCTCCTTACTGAAGAGTTTAAAAGCGGGGAACAAGGACCTGTTGGTCGCCGTTACCAGCAGTGATGAGGCCAATATTCTCATCGCATCCACGGCGAAACGATTGGGCTGCAAAAAAGTGGCGGCCAGGGTAAGAAACCCGGAATACTCCAATCAGATTAATTTTGTAAAAAAGGAAATGGATATCGACTACATCGCCAACCCCGAGCGGGAAACCGCCCGGGAAATCGCCAAATACCTGGTTCGGGGAAAGGCCCTGCATATGGAGGACTTTGCCGATGGCCGGGTGGTGATGACGGAATTTCGGGCAAAGAACCTGCCCCTGGCTAAGAACACGGTGCTAAAGGATCTGGAAATGCCGAGAAAAATGTTGATTGCCGCCATTCAGCGGGACGGCGGGATCATCATCCCCCATGGGGACACGATGATCAAAGATACGGATTTGGTCTATATGATCGGGGAAAAGGAAACCGTGAATAATTACTGTTTGGAATGCGGGAAACCCAACATCCGAAAAGGGGCCAAGAAGGTGATGATCCTCGGGGGTGGCAAGGCCGGGTATTATCTTGCAAAAAACTTAATTAAATCCGGGGTACAGGTGAAAATCGTGGAACGCAGTGAAGACCGATGCCGTTATTTGGCAGAGGAACTGCCCTCCGCCTTGATTATCCACGGCGACGGTACCGATAACCATTTACTAAAAGAGGAAAACATCGCCGAGACCGATGCCCTGGTATCCCTGACGGGCTACGATGAGGAGAACCTGCTGGTGACCCTGCTGGCGAAAAAACACGGGGTGGGAAAGGTGATCGCAAAGGTCAGTCGACCGAATTACATTCCCATTATCGAGCAGCTGGGGATAGATGTGGCCATCAATCCCGTACTGATCACCGCCAGTGAGATCCTTCGCTATACCCAGGGAGGAAGAGTTGCGGCCCTGTCCCTGCTATTGGGAGGGGAAGCGGAGGTAATCGAGATTATTACCCAGGATAACTCCAGTATAGTGGGAAAACCGCTGAAAGCCTTAAACCTTCCGAAAGGACTGATCGTCGGGGCCATCGTGAAAAATGGAGACGTGGTGATTCCCGACGGAAACACGGTGGTGGGACCCGATGAACGGTTGATTATTTTCATACTGCAGTCGGAAGTGAAGATTTTAAAGAAGCTTTTTTATAAAACGAGGGGAGGGATCTTCGGTGAACTTTGGAATAATTATAAAGGTCTTAGGGACTCTTCTTCTATTTGAAGCCGTCGTCCTCACGGGACCCATGGGGATCTCTTTGTACTACGGGGAAGACCATTTGCCCTTTCTCTACACCATTGGGCTGTTGGTAATGACAGGCGGGGTTATGAGTGCCTTCGGGGGCAGTTCGAAAAAGATGCAGGCTCGGGAGGCCCTTAGCATTGTTACCTTCGGGTGGATCCTGGTGTCTTTTTTCGGGGCCCTCCCTTTTATTTTTTCCGGGACGATTCCCGGTTTTGTGGATGCCTTCTTTGAAACCGTATCGGGGCTGACCACCACGGGGGCCACGATTTTACAGGAGATCGAAGGCCTTCCCCGGGGGATTTTGTTCTGGCGATCCTTAACCCACTGGCTGGGAGGGATGGGGATTCTGGTCCTTACCCTGGCCGTACTTCCCGCCTTGGGGGTGGGGGCTTTTCGGATATTTAAAGCCGAGAGTCCCGGCCCCATGTCGGATAAGCTGGTGCCGAAGGTCAAGGATACGGCGAAAATCCTGTACACCGCCTATTTGGGTATGACGGTGCTACAGATTATTTTATTGTATCTAGGGGAGATGAACCTATATGAATCCCTGGTACATACCTTCGGAACCGTGGGTACCGGAGGGTTTTCCATCAAAGATGACAGCATCGGGGCCTATGAGAGCAGCTACACCATCTGGGTGATCACCTTCTTTATGATCGCCGCAGGGGTGAACTTCGCTCTGTATTACGAACTGTGGAAGGGAAAATGGAAGAATCTGTTTAAGAATTCCGAGCTACGGCTGTACCTTTCCATCATCGTTTTTGCCGGGGCCCTGATCACTTTGAATTTACTGCTGACCACCTATTATACCGGTTTTTTTGAAACCCTGAAACAGGCCTTTTTCCAAACCGCCGCCATTATCACCACCACGGGCTACGGCACTGCGGATTTTGATCAATGGCCGGAATTCAGTAAGGCGATTCTCTTTGTACTGATGTTTGTGGGGGGCAGCGCCGGATCCACCGGTGGAGGGATCAAAGTGGCGAGACTGCTGATTTTAGGGGTGGTCATTCGACGGGAGGTCCAACGACTGCTTCACCCCCAGGCCTATCTGCCCGTAACCCTGAACGGCAAGGCGGTGTCTAGTAATATCGTCCACGGGGTCACCAGCTTTTTCTTCTTATACATGCTGATCATCGCCTTTGGAACCCTACTGATTTCCCTGGAGGGGGTGGGACTGGTTACCGCGGTTTCCTCCGTGGCGGCTACCCTGGGAAACATCGGTCCCGGCTTCGAACTGGTGGGACCCACCCAGGATTACAGTCAGTTTAGCGATCCCAGTAAAATGCTTTTTTCTTTATTCATGCTATTTGGCCGTCTGGAACTCTTTACCGTATTCCTGTTCTTTATTCCTAGCTTCTGGAAGGGGAAATAGGGAAAGGACGGTTATTTCCCTGTGATTTAGGGTATCAAAAATATATCATAGTACAGGGAGGGTTTCGAAGATGTCGGAAGAACAGAGGAATTCATCGATAAACAAAGACAACCGGGAGGGGGACTCAAGTTCCGCCGCCAAGACCGGGGAGAAAACCTTAAGTCCCCAGGTGGTCGTCAGTCTGATTGTGTTATTGCTCTTTGCGGTCTTTGCCGCTGTCAATACCCAGGAGGTATCCATCGGTTTCGTTGTGACCACGGTGGAAATTCCCTTAATCATCGTGATTGTCGGTTCCTTTATTTTAGGCGGTCTGACCACAGCTCTAACCGGTTGGCGTAGTCGGAGAAGGAAACATAAGAAATAAACTCCGAAAATTTTACAAAAAAACCTGGACAAAGGGCCCATAGTTTTATATACTAAATAGGACTGATAAGAAGTGATTATGGCATCGTAGGATTGCACATATTTCCAAGGGGCAAACTTACCGAAAGGTAAGGACGCAAAGCCAAGGGTCTACATTCCTTTCTCGGAAGGAACAGGACAGCCGGTTGCACATATTATAAAAAACCTATTGCTACAGGCAATAGGTTTTTTTATGGAAAAAATAAAAAAGTCGAGGAATTTGATAAGGAGTTACCATCCGGACCCGAAAATCAGCTGGGCAACCAGGCCCGCCAAGGTGGGGAGGGCGATGTAAAGGCTGTACTTTAACAGCACGAAGCGATACCCCAGAAATGCGAATTCGTAGGGGAGGTGGCCGATGTTAATCATCCCCCAGGCACTGATCATGGCCACGGCGGTACCCACGGTGACGCTGTCCCGGAAGATGGAATCGAACAGCGGGAAAAAAGCGAAAGGGCCGCCCTGGACAAGGGCGCCGATGACAGGCCCGATCACCAGACCCCGCCATCCCGAATCCGCTCCCAGCCAGCTCTGAAGGGCCTCCTTGGGGACCAAGACTTCGATAAAGCCCACGATGGTAAAGGCCAACAGCAACAGGGGCAGGATGTTGATCAACATCCGACGAGCCTCAATAATGCTCTCGCCGTGTTTGTTTTTACGATAGGCGATCACGAAAAAGATCGCCGCCATAATACTTAGGATGTAAAAGGCATTAGTCATGTTCTCCCTCCTTTGAAGCCCGGTTTTTTTTCAGCTGCAAAGTCCGGATGTCCTCCCGTATTTTTTCCGTGTACCCGGGAAGAAAAACATTTACCCCGGACCCTACCAACACGGGAATCAGGAAGGTGACCAAAAATCGGATCAAGGTCAGCTCCACCCCCACGAAGGCCACTTCAATGGGAACCCTGGCCACATTCCACAGACTTTTGGAGGCCACGAAACTGAGCATGGTGCCCAGGTTGGCCCCGGAGGTCAAAAGGGTGGCCATCAGGGGATAAAAAAAGAAGGGACCGCCGGGGACCAGGGCCCCCATCAGGGCACCGAAAAAAGGGCCCTTCCATCCCGCTTCTCTGCCCAGCCACTTCGAAGCCATTTCCTTCGAGAGCAGGGTGGAAATCAGCCCCGCCAAAAGAAAGGCCACGATTAAAATCGGAATGATGCTGATAAAGGTGGTGGCCCCTACATAAAGAGCCCGGCCAATGAGGGATCCCCCTCCGGTTAGGAAGGCATAAACAAATAAAATTCCGGTGAGGATCAACATGCCCGTCAGGGTTTTATTCATAGAAAAACATCCTTTGCATAAGTTATTTTCCAGCCGGGGGTACCCCCGCTGCCACGGAAAAGGTTACATCAATTTTATCACGGATCCGGGGGAAAATCCACCGGATAGCACCGGATAAAGCCTTGACAGATCAAGGGATAGGGTATATAATTTAAAAACTGACCGACTGGTCAGTACTACATGAGAATATTTCTAAATTATCCCGAAAAGAAGGGGATGGATTTACTCAAGCAAGGCAGTGGAAGGGACCGATCAAACATAAAGACAACAGGAAACGGAGTGAGAGAACATGTTATCAGCATTTAGTGTACGAAAACCCTACACCATCGTGGTGGCGGTGGTGATTATTGCAATTTTAGGGGTGGTTTCCGTTACGGGAATGAACCTGGAGTTATTACCGAATATTGATTTACCGGTGACGGTGGTAACCACCCCCTATATCGGAGCAAGTCCCGAGGAGGTGGAAAATGCGGTTACCCAGCCCATGGAACAGTCCATGGCAACCCTGACCAATATCAGTTCCATCAGCTCCATCTCCCAGGAGAACATGTCCGTGATGATTCTGGAATTTGAAGAATCGGCGAATATGGACAGCGTCCTGGTGGAAATGCGGGAAAATCTTGATACGCTCTCGGCGGGGATGCCCGATGATGTGGGCAGCTCCAACATTATGCGGCTGAATCCCGACATGCTGCCGATTATGGTGGCCTCGGTTTCCGTGGAGGGACAGTCCATTGCGGAAGCCACCAATGTGGTGGAAAACGACGTGGTCCCGGATCTGGAAAGCATAGAGGGGGTCGCTTCCGTAAGTGCATCGGGCCTGGGAGATTTCCAGGTGGAAGTGGTGTTACAGGACGAGAAAATTGAAGCGGTGAATGAAGAGATTCAAGAGGCCATGCTGGAACAGATGGAAGAATTCCCCGGAGGGGAAGGCATTTCCGAAGGGGAAACGGACCTGCCCATGGAAGAAATGGACATGGAAAACGGCGGGGTGGAAATCACCCGGGATATGGTGGAAGGGATCCTCAGCGGACAGAACTTCGGTCTTCCCGCCGGCTATGTACTAGAGGATGATATGAACTACCTGGTTCGGGTAGGGGATGAACTTCAGGACCTGGAGGAACTTCGGCAACTGACCATCCTTCCTTCGGTGATGGAAGGGGTTCCCTCCTTTTCCTTAGAGGATGTGGCGGAGATTACCTTAATCGACGGCACCGAGGATTCCTATGCCAAGGTAAACGGTGAGGATGCCATTATTCTCGACATCCAAAAGCAAACGGGATACTCCACCGCCGCCGTGGCGGACAGTCTTCGGGCCCAAATGGAGGACATTATGGACCAGGACGAAGAAATCAGTATCGTACCCCTAATGGACCAGGGGGAAATCGTCAATCAAGTGATTTCTTCGATTTCCATGAACCTGGTGATCGGAGGACTGCTGGCGATTTTGGTTCTGATTATTTTCCTAAAGGACTTAAAACCGTCCATCACCATCGCCCTGGCAATTCCCATCAGTCTGGTTTCCGCCTTCGTGGCCATGTACTTTAGTGGAGTAACCCTGAATATTATCTCCATGAGCGGACTGGCCCTGGGTGTGGGGATGCTGGTGGATAACTCCATCGTGGTGATCGAAAACATCTATCGGATGAAGAATGAAGGAAGAAGTGCGAAAAAAGCGGCCATCGACGGAGCCAAGCAGGTGGCGGGGGCCATTACCGCCTCCACCTTTACCACGGTTTCCGTGTTTCTGCCGATTCTCTTTACCGACGGCATCGCCCGGCAGGTCTTTACGGACATGGGTCTTACCATTGCCTATGCCCTGCTGGCCAGTCTGTTGGTATCCCTAACCCTGGTACCCATGATCTCTTCCAGGATTATGGACAAGGGAAAGCCGAAGGAATACAAGCTTTTGGAAAAGGTAAAGAATCTCTACGGAAACATTCTCGGGGCCTCCCTGAGACATCGCTGGGTGGTCATTGTTCTGGCGGTAGTTCTTTTGGTGGGAAGCGTGTACACCTCCTTCAGTCTCGGCACGGAATTTATTCCCCCCATCGATTCCGGCGAATTATCGGTGGCGGTGGAATTCCCCGAAGGCTCCACCTTTGAAGAGGTCACGGCGGAAGCCGATGCCATCCTAGAGGCGGTTTATGAAAAGGCGGAAGTGGAGACCGTGGGGGCCTTTATCGGCGACGGCGGTTTCGGCATGATGGGCATGGGAGGCGGATCCCTGGAGAACGTCTCCATGTACGTACGCCTCTACGAAGACATTGACAAAACCACCCAGGAGGTGGCCCAGGAACTACGGGATCTGTCCGATGACTTTCCGGGGGAGATCACCGTGGATGATGACAATATGGACATGGCCATGTTGGGAGGCGGCGCGGTTTCCATTGATATTTACGGACGGGATCTGGATACCCTGAGGGAAACCGCCCGGGACATCGGAGAAATAGTCAGCGGCGTTGAAGGAACCATGGATGTTTCCGACGGCGTGGAGGACGGTGCTCCGGAGTTCAGCATCACCGTGGACAAGGACGCCGCCCTTGAGGAAGGCTTTACCGTCGCCCAGGTGTATCTTAAAGTCAGCGAGCTCTTGGAGGATGTGGATGTGGCAACGACTCTGACCATGGATTTGGAGGATTATGGTATCTACGTCCATGACGAAGACAGTATTGAAGGGGCGGAGTATCAGGATTTAGAAGGGCTGACCCTGGAAAACGGCGAAGGAGAGGAAGTGCTCCTTACGGATATTGCCCATATTGAAGAAACCGTTGGCTTCTCCGCCATCAATCGCTCCAATCAGCAGCGCTACGTAACCGTAAGCGGAGATTTACAGGAGGGTTATAACATCGGACTGGTCAACAACGAAATCGAAGAGGCCCTGGAGGAATACGATATGCCCGAGGGGTACCGCTTCGAAATGGGCGGGGAAATTGAACTGATTATGGATTCCTTCCAGGATCTGTTTTTAATGCTGGGTCTCGGAGTGATTTTTATCTATCTGATCATGGTTGCCCAGTTCCAATCCCTGCTATCCCCCTTTATCGTGATGTTCACCATTCCCCTGGCCTTTACCGGAGGATTTTTGGCCCTGATCATCACCGGCAATCCCGTGAGTATCATCGCTTTTCTCGGACTGATTATTCTCTCGGGAATTGTGGTAAACAACGGTATCGTCTTCGTGGATTATATCAATAAGCGAAGAGAGGGAGGCATGGAAAAGCGGGAAGCGATTATCAAAGCGGGACAAATTCGGCTGCGCCCCATTGTGATGACCGCCATTACAACCATCGTGGCCCTTTCCACCCTAACTGTGGGTATCGGCCAGGGCGTGGAAATGGTTCAGCCCATGGCCATTACCGCCGTAGGAGGACTGATCTATGCCACGTTGCTAACATTGATTCTGATCCCTGTACTCTACGATATATTAAATCGTAAGGAGTATCGTTTGGAGAGGGAGGAATAAACCATGGAAAATCGTAAAAAGGAACTAATCTATCAGGCCACTTTGAGCCTGATCGAGGATCATTACCAACCGGGCCAGATCAAAGTCGGGGATATTGCCCAACGGGCCAATATCGGTAAAGGCACCATCTATGAGTACTTCCACAGCAAGGAAGAGGTGATCTCCGAAGCCATTGCCTATATGGTCAAGGGATGGGTCCAGGATTTGGAGGATATTCTGGAGCAGGGGGAGAGCTTTCAGATAAGCTTTCGTAGAATTCTCAAAAACCTCTTTCCCATGATGGAAAAGAAACAGCAGATCTTTATGGGCTTTCTGATGCTTGGAAAATCCAGTGAGGAATCGGTGGATGCCCTGCAAAGACTAATGGAAAAGAACAACGAGGACATTCAGCAAAGGCTGCTTCATCTATACGAAAAAATCGTGGATCAAAGTATGGCGGAGGGAGTCATTAAAGAGAAACCTCCGATGTTTGACTGGTACTTTGCGGTAAACAGTGCCATTATGTGCGTGCTGATCTATGAGGATCAGTTTGCGGATCGCCGGGTTTTTTCCAAGGACGGGGCCTACTCCCGGGAGGAAATTGTGGAAAAGGCCTACAACACCTTTGTAAAACTCCTGGGTTAGTAGAATCGAATAGGACAGAGGACAAAATCTAAACGATAAGGGTCTTTGGGGGTTATCCCCGGGGACCCTTTCCTTAATAGGGAAGCTTTCCGTCATACAACCCTTTCACCCACTGATTAAGCAAAGCTTCGGTGGGGTAAACATCTTAAAAAGTTGTGGGGTTTACCCGGGGCTGTTGCTTGAAAGTGATTTCACTGAATAGTTTTGATAGGAGGGAGATTATGCGGATTTTCATCGGAATCCCCTTGGGGGTAAAGGAGAAAAAACAGCTACAGAACATACAAAAAACCGTGATGGAAAAAAGCAGGGGGGGCCGCTTCACCGATGTAGAGAACTTTCACCTGACCCTGAAATTCATCGGAGAAATCCCCGAAGAATACCTTCGGGAGGTAAAGGATGGAGTGCAAAAAGGGGTGGAGGGGATCGCCCCTTTCACACTGGTACTTCAGGGATTTGGAACTTTTTCCAAGGGAAAAACCCGTATTCCCTGGTTGGGGGTCCGGGAAGGAAGGGAGGGTCTTCGAAGGCTTCAGGAAAATATTGAAGGGGCTCTGGCAGAAATCGGCTACGAAAAGGAAAGCCGTCCCTTTCAGCCCCATATGACCTTTGGCCGAAAGGTGAGCCTTTCCTCTTCCGAGGAAGCCTACTTGCAGGAAATATTACAGGAAACAAAGGTACCTGTGGAGGTAACCTCCGTGGCGGTGATGGAGAGCACCCGAAAAAACGGGAAGCTGGTTTATCCCGTGATTGAAGGGTTTTCTCTAGGAAAATAAAGCGGTTAACCGCAAGTGGCGGGAGCATGTCACAATTTTACGCAAGGCGATGCCCGAGCCTTAGAGAAAGGATAAAATAATCGCCCCGGTACCCAGGGTCCAGGTGTAATAGGAAAAGTAATAGAGCTTTCCCTTGGAAATCATCCGAATCAGGGTTCGTATGGCAAAGACACCGGCTACGAAGGAGGTGAAAATCCCTAACAGAAGCATGGAAAGGGAAACCTCCCCGATGCCGTGGGTAAAGGCTTCCCGGGTTTCCAGCAAAGTGGCCCCCACAATCACGGGAAAGGATAGGAGAAAGGAGTAGCGGGTGGCGGCTTCCTTTTGAATGCCCTGAAACAGCGCCCCGGAAATGGTGGCTCCGGAACGGGACATCCCCGGGGTGATGGAAAGACCTTGGAAAACCCCGATGATGGCGGCGTTGAACCAGGTCATTCGGGATAGGGGCCTTTTATTGGATTGGAATTTTTGGTTTCTTTCCGAGGTCCAAAGAAGGGTTCCCGTGATCAGCAGGGCAAAACCGATCACCCGTTGGGAGGTGTAAACCTCGGAAAAGATGTCTTTCAGCAGGACCCCCATGACTCCTGTGGGAAGGCTCCCCACAATGATCAACAGTCCCAGTTTTCGATAAATGTTGTCCAGTCCCGGTCCTTTGCCTCGAAGGACGTCCCAACACATTTTAACGAACTCCAGGGTTATGTTATACAGGTCCGTCCAATATACCACTAAGACGGAAAAAACGGTACCGATATGTAACATCACGGTCAAAAAAAAGATCTGGTCTTCCGGGGTGCCCAGGAGAAACTGGGTCAAAGCTAAATGCCCGGAGCTGCTCACCGGCAAAAATTCGGTAATGCCTTGGACAATACCAAGGATAATGGCTTCGAAAATGGACATGAATCTACCTCCTAGAATGGTTTTGTGAAGGATTTTGTCGACAAATCCTTCCCTATTATAGCATTGTTTCCCTGGGGGAGGGAGAACTTAACGAGAATTTAACAAAATTTTCTGGCGCAGACCCGGGAACAAAGGAGGGCGGAAAACCGT
>CAZTIJ010000021.1:0-19371 GCA_964613365.1 uncultured Clostridiaceae bacterium
ATGCGTTTTTTCGGATCCTCGGGGTTCTCCGAGTACATCCCCGTAAGGGAAAAATAACTGTGGGGATCGTATCCCCAATTGTAATTGTTCCCCTTGGAAGAATACTCCATGAGCCTTTCGTCCCGCCGGTATTCGTTGGCGAAGTAATAGCTCATAATGGGAAGGAGCTGCACATGGGTGACGCCCAGGTCCTGAATGTAATCCAGACGGTCAATGAAGGCCCCAAAGGTTCCGAAGGGGTGATTGAGCTCCGATGCAATTTCCGGATCCGACGTAAAATCCCGGACATGGATTTCATAGATGATGCCGTCCTCCCGTTTTTCATAACCGGGAATGTTTGCGAATTCCAGGTCAGGGCCGATGGAGGAAGGGTCCACAATGGCGCCTTTGCCCACCCGGTTTTGGGGATCCTCCTGGTTCCAAATCGCCATGGATGGAGCGTAGGGGTCCAGAGCCATTACACGGTCATCCTTACGGGTGATTTGATAATGGTAATAATAGCTTTCCAAACTGGTAAGCCCGGTGTTCTCCTCGGTTAAGGTGATATGCCAAGTGCCCTTTTCCCCCTTTTCCATGGGCAGATCCCTTTGGTGGACCTTGGAAGGGTCTTCTTTTTCATATAAAACCACATGCACTTCCTCGGCGCTGGGGGACCAGAGGGTAAGGGTGGCACTGCCGTCTTCATGGAGTCGGGGGCCGAGAGGGCCTTTATAGTAAGGGCGGCCGGAGCCGTTTTTGTGTAGTTCATTGGTTAAAAAATCCATTGTCTGCCTCCTTTAATAAAAACGCTGTGAGCTTTAAGCTATTTTATCATACTTTTCAGTTTTTGCACAAAACAAACCTTAACAAAGTCTTAACATTTCTTTAACACTTCCTTAACCATAGAGGTCCCCAAAGAATCTATACTTAGCTTGTAACAAAGAACAAAATCGATAGGCAAGATAAAAAAAGGAGGAATTTACAGTGAAAAAAGCAGTTCTGGTATTGGCATTACTTTTGATCGGATCCCTGGTACTTTTCGGATGTGGGGACAACAGCAATGATGCATCGGATAACGGGGAGACCGCCACTGAGACCGAAAACAACACCGAAGCAGGAAACAACGAAGACAGCGACGACAGTGAAGAAAATCAGGATATCGATTTTTCTACAATGATCGAAGCAAGGGGTTCCGATACCATGGTAAACCTTGGCCAGCGATGGGCAGAGGAATTTATGAATGAGTATTCGGAAGCCAGTATGTCGGTAACGGGAGGAGGTTCCGGTACGGGAATCGCCGCAATGATTAACGGCACCATCGACATCGCTTTATCCTCTAGAGCCATTCGGGAGGAAGAGATTGACCAGGCCGCGGATAACGGCGTAGAGGTTGTGGAGTTTGTTACCGGTAGAGACGGCATTGCCATCGCCGTGCATCCCGACAATCCCGTGGAAGAGCTGACCATGGCGGACTTAAAAGCGATATTCACCGGGGAGAAAAGAAACTGGAGTGATTTTGGCGGGGAAGATGCAGAGATCACCCTGTATTCCCGGGAGTCCAACTCCGGAACCTATGTTTTCTTTCGAGAGTTTGTGCTGGAAGACGAAGACTATGCTTCCTTTGCCAACCTCATGCCTTCTACCCAGGCCATCGTAGAAGGGGTCATTCAAGATGAACACGGCATCGGATACATCGGACTGGCCTATTTGGATGATGATGGAATTCAAGGGGTGTCCATAGCGGCGGAAGAAGGGGAAACGGCGGCATTTCCCAGTATGGAAAATGTCATTGCAGGGGATTACCCCGTGGCAAGACCCCTATTCCTATACACCGACGGACAGCCGGAAGGCGTGGTCGAACTGTTTATGGATTTTGTCATGGGTGAGCAGGGACAGCAAATTGTGGAAGACATCGGGTTTGTACCGGTACAATAATCCGGGCAGGCAGAGTGAACCCTAGGATGTAAAAATTTATGATGGACCCTCTGTCAAAGGCCTTGAAGAAAAGAAGTAAAGGCTTTTGCCAGAGGGATATAATATTTCAAAACGATGGGGATCGTAGAGAAAAGATTGGAAAAGTTTATCAAGGTTTAGGAAAGGAAATACCGGAATGAGAGGTGGAACGATGTGAGAGCAATGTTTCAAAGCTTGGTGACAATTGTAAAGCCCCGGGGAGTGGGAGCGGTAAGCCCCAGGGAAAAACTTGAAAACAGCTCCTGGAATCTAACCAAGAGTTATAAAAATCGAATCAGAGAGTTTTTGATTGAAAAGATCATTTTCCTATTAGGCATTACGGCATTACTGATCATAGGTTTGATTTTCGTGTTTTTGATCCGTACCGGGATCCGTTTGTTCGAAGACGTGAGTGTCGGGCAGTTTCTTTTTGGAAGGGAGTGGTACCCGAATGCTACAAATCCCAGATTCGGGATTCTTCCCATGATTGTAGGGTCTCTTATGGTAACCCTGGGAGCAATCTTAATCTCCGTCCCCATAGGAATTGGCAGTGCCATTTTCATTGCGGAAGTGGCACCGCCAAAAACCAAGACGGTGTTTAAGCTCATTATAGAATTTTTATCCGCAATACCCTCGGTGGTATTGGGATTTTTAGGAATCGTAGTGTTGTCGAACTGGGTTCGAATCAGCTTTAACCTATCCTCGGGATTTACGGTGCTGACGGGATCCATTGTCATCGCCTTAATGGCCCTGCCGACGATCATCAGTGTATCCGACGATGCCATACGGGCCTTACCCGGAGAGTACCGGGAAGCCTCTTTGGCCCTGGGGGCTTCAAAATGGGAGACCATCAAAAATGTGCTCCTTCCTGCGGCCTCTTCGGGAATCATTGCGGCGGTAATGCTCGGGGTGGGGAGAGCCATCGGCGAGACCATGGCGGTGATGATGGTTATGGGAAATGCGGTGCAAATTCCCTCCACCTATCTGGAGTCGGGCAGGACCTTAACGGCGACGATTGCGGCGGAAATGGGGGATACCGTGCGAAACGGGACCCATTATAATGCCCTTTTTGCCATCGGAGTCGTGCTTTTGATGATGACCAGTGTGATCAATACCATCTCAGAATGGGTGCTTCACCGGGCCAGAAGGGAGGGGAAATAAATGGAAGGTACCATGAATGAAAAAAATCGGGAACGGAAACGGGATCAGGGAAAAAGGACCAGAGAAAAACTAATGTTTGGACTTTTCACCCTTTGTATGCTGGCCGTTGTGATTCCCACCGTACTCATTATCGGATTTATCGTGGTAAAGGGCATCGGTACCGTGAATTGGAGTTTTTTAACGGAGATGCCCTCCATGGGGATGACCGAGGGAGGGATTTTTCCCGCCATCGTGGGAACCCTTTATCTTGTAACAGGCACCATCCTTTTCTCACTGCCCCTGGGGGTGGGAGCCGCTATTTATCTTACGGAATATGCAAAACAGGGAAAACTCACAAGACTGATTCGAATTGCGGTGTTAAACTTGGCCGGAGTGCCCTCGGTGGTGTACGGATTGTTCGGCCTGGGTCTTTTTGTGTTCTTTCTCGGTTTCGGATCCTCCATTTTGGCCGGTTCCTTAACCCTGGCCTGTTTGATTCTTCCCATCATCATTACCACGGCGGAAGAGGCGATCAAAAGTGTTCCCCAGGATTACCGGGAAGCTTCCTTGGCTCTGGGAGCCTCGAAGTGGGAAACCGTTGCCCGGGTGGTACTGCCCCAGGCGATGCCGGGGATTATGACGGGAAGCGTTTTGGGCATCGGAAGAGCCGCCGGGGAAACCGCCCCCATACTCCTTACGGTAGCGGCGTTTTTTATACCCAGACTGCCCGGTTCTATTTTTGACCAAGCCATGGCCCTTCCCTATCATCTGTATATTGTATCCACCCAGGTGCCGGGAATGCCGGAATCCATTAAATATGGAACCGCTTTGGTGCTCCTGGGTGTGGTGGGGGTGTTCTTCACAATCGCCACGGTAATACGGTTAAAATTTAAACAGATGAGTCATATGAAATAGATTCCTAGAGGAGGCGTTAATATGTCGGATGCAAGAAATTCCAATGCCATGATAGAAGTCAAGGGTTTGAACCTGTTCTACGGAGATTTTCAAGCCCTGAAAAATATAAATACCACAATAGAAAAAAACAAGGTCAGTGCCTTGATCGGGCCCTCCGGTTGCGGGAAGTCCACCTTCCTTCGGACCCTGAATCGGATGAATGATTTGATCAGCGGGGTGACCACCAAGGGGAAGGTGAGTTTTGAAGGAAGAGAAATATATGATCAGGACCTGGATGTGGTGGCTCTGCGAAGGAAAATCGGGATGGTGTTCCAAAAGCCCAACCCCTTTCCCAAGTCCATTTATGAAAATGTGGCCTACGGACCCAAAAGAAGCGGTGTGAAAAACAAAAAGGATCTGGATCAAATTGTGGAGGAAAGCCTAAAGGAAGCGGCTCTTTGGGAAGAGGTCAAGGATCGATTGGATAAATCCGCTCTGGGCCTGTCGGGAGGACAGCAACAACGGCTGTGTATTGCCCGGGCCCTGGCCATGAAACCCCAGGTACTGCTCATGGATGAGCCTACCTCCGCTCTGGATCCCCTGGCCACCAACCGCATTGAAGAGTTGATTACCCAACTGAAACAGCACTATACCATTGTAATCGTCACCCACTCCATGCATCAGGCCGCACGGATATCCGACAAAACCTGTTTCTTTCTCATGGGAGAGATGATTGAACAGGGAGAGACGAACAAAATCTTCACCACCCCCGAGGACCAGCGGACCGAGGATTACGTAACCGGTCGGTTCGGATAAAAAGCCGATGGGGGGGCACCTGAAAAACAGGGTATACCTATTAAATAAATATCGCAGATGAGGTGGATAAATTGAGAAGTCAATTTCAAGAGGAACTGAAATCATTGAATATCAAATTGTTAAAAATGGGGTCTATGGTCCAAAACATCATTGAAGTATCGGTCCAAGCCCTGGCAAAACAGGATTTGGACCGGGCGAGATCCGTATTTGAACTGGACGATGATATTGACGCCCTGGAGTTGGAAATCGAACACCAGTGTATGAACTTAATCGCCCTGCAGCAGCCCATTGCCCGGGACCTTCGAACCATCGGTACGATCATGAAAATCATTACCGACCTTGAGCGAATGGGAGACCATGCGGTGAATATTGCCAGGGTTACCCTGGAAATCGGAGAGGATAAACTGATTAAGCCCTTGATTGATATTCCCAAGATGGCCAGGCTCACCGAGGATATGGTCAACAAATCACTGGACGCTTTTATGCATGAGGACATTGAACTGGCCAAGGAGCTCGATGACGATGACGATCAGGTGGACGATCTTTATGAGGCCATTTACTTTGAACTGATTGAGATGATGCTGGAAAATCCCGATATGATTAAACAGGCGACCCAGTTGCTGTTTATCGGAAGGTATTTAGAGCGTACCGCGGACCATGCAACAAACATCGGCGAGCGGATTGTGTACATGGTCACGGGGGAACGGATGAAGATCAATTAAAAAGGGAAAAAGGCAAGGGACAAAGGAAGGCATAAAATGGTATAATAGTCATGGAAGGGATCACAAAAAAGCACAATAAAGCTGGGCAAAGGCCCGGCTTTTTTTACAAAGGGGGAAGGTCGGTTATGGCAAAGCGGATACTGGTTGTGGACGATGAAGATCATATTCTGGAGCTGATTTCCTTTAATTTGGAAAAGGAATACAGGGTAATCACTGCAGGAAGCGGGGAGGAAGCCCTGGAAATAGTAAGGGAGGAAAAAGTGGACTTAATGATTCTGGACCTGATGCTTCCGGGAATGGACGGTATTCAGGTATGCAATAAGGTCAGAAATCAAGAAGAACTGATGCATCTTCCCATTATTATGCTCACGGCAAAAAGTGAAGATTCCGATCGAATCCTGGGCCTTGAGGTGGGGGCCGACGACTATTTGTCGAAACCCTTTAATATTCGGGAACTGCAAGCCAGGATCAAAGCAGTGCTTCGGCGAAGCGGCTCTTCGAAAGGGGACGGGAAAAATCAATATCAGATACGGGATTTGACCCTGGACCTTGAGAGTCGGGAGGTTTTGAAAAACGGAGAGGTCCTCCCCCTGACCGCCAAGGAATTTGACCTGCTAAAGCTGTTGATGGAGCATCAGGGGAAAGTATTGTCCCGGAATTTTCTGTTGGATAAAATATGGGGCTATGAATATTTCGGAGAAAGTCGCACCGTGGATGTTCATATTCGCCATCTCCGTATGAAAATCGGAGAGGAGGAAAAGCATCCCTATATTTTAACGAAAAGAGGGATCGGTTATAAAATGCTTCGGGAAGAAGGGGGAGGGGAATGAAGAAAAAGCTGACCCTGTTGTTGTTGGTGGTTTTACTGGCGGGAACCCTTCTGGCGGGGCTGTTACCCCTGAGTTTTATCCGGGGCCGATACATTGAAGAAGTGGAAAATCGCCTCTTGGATAATGCGAGGCTGGTGGAAGCCTTTCTTCTCGAGGAAGAACCGGAGGGGGAGGCCCTCGAAAGACGGATCGCCTCCATCGGAGAAGTGCTGGATGCACGGATCACCATTGTGGACGAAACCGGACGGGTATTAGCGGACACCGCCACAAGGGAGGAGGGTTTTGAAAATCATTTAAACCGGGAGGAAGTCCAACGATCCTTAAAGGGAGAGATCGGACGATCGGTACGGATCAGCGAATCCGTTAATGAGGAGATGCTCTACGTTGCAGTACCCAGGTATTTAGACGACGGAAGCATACAAGTGGTGCGCCTGTCCCTATCCCTCTCGGAAATCCAGGCAATCAATCAGCAGATGCTCATCTATGTATTGATTTCCATTGTTGCGGGAGTCATTCTTGCGTCGATTTTAGGTTACCGTTTTATTACGAAATTCCTGGAACCGGTCAAGAAGCTGACGAAAACATCCCAGGAAATTGCCAAGGGAAATTTAAGCAGACCCTTGGAGGTAAGCAGTGATGACGAGTTGGGTGAACTCTCCGAAACCTTTAATGAAATGAGAATTCAGCTAAAACACACCTTTGATGAGTTGGAGGATCAAAACGTCAAACTGCAGGCACTGCTAACCAGCATTACCAATCCCATTATTGCCGTGGATCAGAAAAAACATATTATCCTCTTTAACCCGGCGGCGGAAGCTTTGTTTGAGACCAAGGGGGAAGCGGTGCATGGGAAACATATACTGGAAGTGGTTCGGGATCACACCCTGGAAGAACAGGTGGAGGAGATCTTTGCCAAGAACCGGGAAACCCAAATCGAATGGGAGTTGAAATATCCCAGCAAACGGCATTTGAAAGTGAATACCAGCTTGATCCGCACACCCAAGGATCCCATTCGCAGCCTGGGAATGGTCGCCTCCATTGAAGATTTGACGGAGATGAAAAAACTGGAAACCATGCGTTCCGACTTTGTGGCCAATGTCTCCCATGAATTAAAAACCCCCCTGACCTCCATCAAAGGGTTTGTGGAAACCTTAAAAAGCGGAGAGGTAAAGGAGGAAGAGCAACGGCGGCGGTTCTTAGGAATCATAGAAATCGAAGCGGAAAGACTGACCCGGCTGATCGACGATATCCTCACCCTGGCGGAAATCGAAAATCACAGAGCCTCCTCCAAAGAGGAGGCAATCGATGTAAGGGTCGCCATTGATAACGCCTTGGATGTGATTCGGCCCATTGCCCATAGGAAGGATATTGAAATCCGGGTAAAGGTGGAACCGGAACTTCCCAAGGTTCGGGGAAATCTGGACTGGTTTAAACAAATGCTGATCAATTTACTGGACAACGGAGTGAAATACACCCCCGAGTCCGGAGAAATTCATCTGCAGGCCTACTGCCAAAGAGGAAGGGTTTATTTGAGCATTAAAGATAACGGGCTGGGGATTCCTAAAGAGGATCTGGATCGGGTGTTTGAACGGTTTTACCGGGTGGATAAGGGGCGGTCCCGAAAAATCGGAGGAACGGGGTTGGGTCTTGCCATCGTAAAGCACGCGGTCCGTTCATTAAACGGTCATATTGCGGTGAGAAGCGAAGAAGGAAAGGGAACGGAGTTTATCGTAAACTTTCCCGGAGATAAGAATCGGAAAGAATAAACAAGAAATCCGCCGCAAGGGATGGTTGTCCATGGGACAAATCAAGCCCTTGCGGCGGATTTTTCAAATGTTAATGGGGATGGGATTTAGTACAGTCGATCAATGTCGCTGTCTTCCACCAACTCAGCAACGTAGGCCTGTTGTTCTTCCTGGGCTTTTTGCTGCTGCAGCTGCATGGTGATTTGGTCTTCGATTTCCTCCAGCGGGGGAACGTCTTCTCCCTGCTGTTCCATGGTCATTTCGTACTGGGCATAAAATTCTTCGATTTCTTCATCGGAAACTTCAATGTCATCAAAGTCCAGTTCCGCTTCGAACAACTGAGAGATCAAAAGCTCTTCATATACAAGGCTTTCCAGGTCCTCTTCCGTTAGGTTGTCCGCTTCAAGGGCTTCCTGAAATCCTTCTTCTCCGCCGAACTGTTGGACCAGCATACCGATGTTTTGCTCAATTTCCTCATCGGTTACCTCCATTCCAAGGTTCTTCGCCTCTTGGGTAAGGACCCGCTGTCCGATTAGGTTTTCGATGGTTTGATGCTGCAGTTCCGGGAGCAGCATATTGTTTTCCTCCGCATCGAGGTCAATGCCGTATTGCTGGGCTACCATTTGCTTCGTTCTTTCAAATTGGATCTCAAATTCTTCCCGGCTGACCTCTTCGCCGTTAATGATCAAAATCGCCTCGTCCGCAGCAAATTCTTCGATATCCAGGGCTTCCGGTCCTTCGGTCTCGCCGGGTCCCGCCTCCGTGGATCCGTTTTCTTCCGCGGTTTCCTCATCGCCGTTGTCACCGTTATCACTACATGCACCGAGGACAAAGATCATAAGGACCGCAATTCCTATGAGTAAAATTCTCTTTTTTGTCAAGATAAAACCTCCTAAATAGTATCAATCAATGAACAGACTAAATTTCAGACATGTACAGTCTAGTACAAAAAGTGGAAAATGTCAATTGACGAAAAGTCGGCTACGCCATGAAAAAAACCTCTAAAGACGGGAAAAAGGCCTTTAGAGGTATGGATAAGGCTAGTTGAAAAAAAACTCGATGTCGCTGTTATCCACTAATTCTTCGATGTATGCCTGCTGTTTCTCAAATTGCAGTCGTTGCATAAGGGAGTTCTTCAGATCCTCCTCCACGGTTTCAAAGGGTTCGGGATCCCGGCCCATGCTTTCCCGCTGCTCCACAAAGCGATCGTAAAGGGCCTCAAGCTCTTCCTCCTCATAATTGACATCGTCTAGATCCAAGTCATGTTCATATACCGCGGAGATCAAATAATCCTCTTCGATCAGGGCTTCCAAGTCCTGGCGGGTAAGCTGTCGGCTCTCGAGAAAGGATTCAAAGGCTTCTTCGCTTCCCTGTTGCTGAATGATCCCTTGCACCTGCTGATCCACGTAGGACGAGGAGACGGAAAGGTCCAGCTCCCGAGACCGCTGCACAAGGGCCCGTTGCTCGATCAGCTCGTCCATGGCCCGGATTTGCAGTTCCGCCGCCACATCGCTGTGTTGGGGGTCGTTCAAATCCATACCGTGCTGGTCCTGATACAGGGTGACGAGTTGAAGAATGTAAGTGTCGTACTCTCCCTGGGTGATGGCATCCCCGTTTACCTTGACCAAAACCTTTTCCGTATCGTAATCCAGATCTAAGGGCTCCTCCCGTTCATTCAGCGGATTTTCATCGCTTCCGGTTTCCCTTTCATCGTCACAACCGCCAAGGGTGAGCAATCCAATAAGCAGAATCGGCAGGAGCCATAACATTGTTTTTTTCAATAGAAAACAACCTCCTAAGATTTATTATTTTACAGTGTAATAGAAAATTTCAGAAATGTCAATCATAGGAGGCTGTATTTATGAAATTGTAAAGCCTAGGGGCTGTTTATAGGATTAGGACTGGGGCTTGAAGTTTTCATAGCCGAAGTCGAAGGCCTTCATGTTAACCTCAATAGCTTTTTCCGGTACGTTTTCCCGTAGGGTCTCCTTCCAGATCTCGACGGAAATCGGGAGGAACTGAGCCATTACACCGAGTAAAACGGTATTCGCCGCCTTGCGATTGCCTAATTTTTTCGCATCGTTACTGAAGTCCGAAAGATAGTTTTCGTAGCGGTGATAGAATGCCAAGATTTCATCCTTGGGGTACTCCACTTTTTCCAGCAGGCTGGGGGTCGGATAAATCTCTTTGGTATTGACGATGACCCTGGTGTTGTCGTTCAGCAAATGTTCCCACCGCTGGGCTTCTAGAGGCTCCAAACCAAGGATGATGTCGGTTTTTCCCATGGGGATGTTGGGGGAGTGGACCTTTTTTCCGATCCGAACAGATCCCCAAACCATACCTCCCCGTTGGGCGAGGCCGATCACGTCATTGCTTTTCACATCATACCCGGCCTTTAATGCGGCCTTACAGATCACATCCGTGGTCAATACAAGGCCCTGACCGCCGACGCCGCCTAACATTATATTCATTGTTTCCATAGTTTCCCTCCTTTGAGATTTCGACAAGGCTTATTTCCTTTATTTCTGGTCCTCATTGTTCAGTTGCATCTTCTGGTATTCCTGGCGCTTATATTTGGCGCTGCCTTTTTTGCTGTGGTCGGGATGCTGTCCCTTGGGCTGAATGGCATCCACGGGGCAAACCTGGGCACAAACACTGCAGCCCACACACATATCGGGATCGATGGAGGATTTCAGTTTATCGATGTTGTGGTACTCCTTCATCCGAATGGGGGGACAGTTGGTTTTCACACAGTTTCTGCAACCGATACAAACCTTTGGATTCACATAGAAGGTATTCTCCTGAATCTTAAACTTCAAAGCACAGGGGCGTTTTGCAATGATAAAGGAGATTCCCGGCCGGTTGGTCTCCTCCTTAATGGTTTCCTTTGCGGCCTCGTAGTCAAACTGGTCCACTTCCCTTACGTTTTCGTGGCCCATGGCTTTGATAATGGTTTTGATATCCACTTTCATGTCATCGGCATCGGTGTAGTTCCCCGAGGCGGCGGTGGCCTGGCCTCCGGTCATGGCCGTGGTGCGGTTATCTAAAATGATGAAGGTCATATTATCCTGTTGATTTTGTTGGTGAAGCAGATTTACAAAGCCCGGAAGGCCCGAGTGGAACATGGTACCGTCTCCGATAACGGAAACCAGGGGTTCGGAACGATCGGTTAAGGCGTTGGCCTTGGTCATTCCCTTGGTAATGCCCACGGTGGCCCCCATGCTGATGATGGAGTCCGAGGCCTGGAAGGGCTCAAACATGGCCATGGAATAGCATCCGATGTCTCCGATCACCCGTTTTCGAAGTTTTTTGAGGATATCAAAGATCGGACGGTGGGGACAGCCGGCGCAGAACAGAGGCGGTCGTTTAACGCTTTCCACCGGGTTGCGCTCAAGGGTTTTACCCTCGGTGATCACTCCTGCCTTCAGCAGACCCTGTTCAATATCCTCGGTATGGAGCTCACCGGTAAAGGAGAAATATTTTTTCCCTTCACAGGGAATCCCCATCAGCTTGATTTCATTTTCGATTACCGGCATCAGTTCCTCGATGACGATTATCCGGGAGTACTTTGTTGACAACTCCTGCAGTTTTTTCGGAGAGATGGGGTGGATCATGCCCAGCTTATAAATACTGATAGGAAGCTCCAGCTCTTTTAAGTTATGATAAACCAGACCGGAGGTAACCACTAAGGTATCGGCACCCTCCCGCTCCTCTAGGGAGTTCAGTTCAGTGTCGTAAGCAAACTCCTGAAGCTTTTCGATTCTCTCCTTCATGGAATGTTGAAGCTTATGGGTATGCGGAGGGATCATACAGTATCGTTCCACGTCTTTTTCAAACTTTCGCGGCTCCACGGTCTTTCGTTCTCCTAGAACCACCGGGGTTCGGCTATGGCATACCCTGGAGGTGATGTTGACCATCATGGGCAGGTGATATTCCTCACTGATGTCGAAGGCGGCCTTGGTGTAGTCAATGGCTTCCTGGGAATCCCCCGGGGCCACAATGCCCATGTTGGCAAATTTTCCAAAGATCCGGTTGTCCTGTTCGTTTTGGGAGCTGGCCATGCCCGGGTCATCCCCTGACAGAAGCACAAAACCCCCGTTGGTTTTGGTCTGGGTAAAGGTCATTAAGGGATCCGCGGCGATGTTGACGCCGACGTGCTTCATGGAAGCCATGGACCGCACACCGGAAAAGGACCCTCCGATGGCCACCTCTAAGGCCACTTTTTCACTGGTGGAAAATTCGGCATAGACCTCCTTGTATTCTTTAATACTATCCAGAATTTCCACGGTGGGAGATCCCGGGTAGCTTGCGGCCAACAGCCCGCCGGCTTCGTAAAAACCCCGGGCAATCCCCTGGTTCCCTGTTAAAACCAATTTTTCCTGGTTACTCATTCTTTCGCCCTCCTTTGTGAATTTTAAACATCTATTTATAGCAACATTTATTTCATACCCAAATTGACGGTATCTAATAATTAAAATTCACCCAAGGCCCGGGGAGGATAGAAAATACAAAAAAGGGCATGGGTGAAAATAGCTAAAGACCGGTATGACCTCGTTTATGGAATATCCTGGGGAAGACCGTGGACAGCAACGGGCTTCTCTTGGAGAAAAACCGTGAAAGCCATGGTAGAGGTCCCCCTAAATCGGGTATCAGTATTGGGAAGAAAGGCCATTGCATCAAAAACCGATCATAATCTGGGTCATACCGAGGAGGAAGGAAACATGGAAAACATGGAAAACATCGACAAAATGCTGATGCATGTCGTGGACGTAGTGAGAAAAGCGGGAAAACCCTTGCAAGAAGCGGCAGCAACCAGGATAAACGCGGATCGTAAGGATGAGAACATCACGGACATCGTTACGGAGTACGATCATAAAACCGAGAAATTTCTAGTGGAAGAAATTCAACAATACTATCCGGATCACGGTTTTATTGGGGAGGAGGGGGACCGGGAAAATCAGGGTTTCAAAAAATATACCTGGGTCATCGATCCCATTGACGGAACCACCAATTTTGTAAACCTTGGGAAGGATTTTGCCATATCCGTCGCCCTGTATGTGGACCGGGAACCCTATGGGGGGATTGTCTACGATGTGATGAAGGAGGAGATGATGGTCGGGGTAAAAAACCAGGGGGTATGGATCAATGATCAGCCCTACCGGAGGGAAGGCCAGTGTGAGGACCTAGGGAACGCCATCGTGGAAATCAGCTTTACGGCGGAAAAAACCTTTCGAGAAAAACACGGGGTGGATGTCAAACCCCTGGTGTTTTCCCTAAGAGGTCACCGAAACTACGGTGTGGCGGCCCTAACCATTGGGAAGCTTGGAAAAGGAGAGCTGGAAGGCTATGTGTCGGGGCGCCTGTTTTTATGGGATTACGCCGCAGCGGGGGTGATTCTTCGGGAGCTGGGAGGAGACTTTATCATCTACCCGGAAGAGGGCCATCCCGAAGGGGATGAAACAGAGAATCCCTACAAACCGGTGAGCTATATCGGAGCCGCAAGTCGGGGGATGTTAAGGAAAATTCTACAAAAACTTCATGAAGCCCAGGGGCCCCCGACCCAAGACAAGGGCAAACAAAGAGACGATTCGTGAGGAGGATGAATATGGGGATGAAAGCAGCTTTTCAAGAATTTCCGATAGTACGGACGAAACGGTTGATTTTAAGAGCGATGGACAACGGGGATGCCAAGGACCTTTTCAAACATTATGGCGACGATGAGGTGACCCGGTTTATGAACTGCAACAGCCTGGAACAGCCGCACGAGGCGGAGACCTTAATTGAACAGTATCGGGAGGCGTATGATAAAAAGCAGGCCATCTTCTGGGGCATCACCCTCAAAGGGGAGGGGCGAATTATTGGCACCTGCCTTTTATCCCAGTTCTCCCTGGGGGCAATGGGGACCTTGAATTATGATTTATCCCCTCAGTATCAAAACGTAGGCCTGATGACCGAGGCTTTAAAAGAAGTCTTCGCCTTCGCCTTTTATGAAATGGGGCTGCATCGGATCCAAGCCCTGGTGCATCCCGAAGACATCGCCTCCATTGAACTGTTGGAGAAACTGGACTTTAAAAACGAAGGGTATCTTCGAAAGTACCAGTATCATTACGGTGAGAAGAATTTTCGAAACGTGTTTATCTTCGCCTTATTAAAAAAGGATTTTGAATGTGAATCCATTTGTCCCCCGTAAAGGGGATCAAAGAAGGGTGGTTGCCGGGGGCGGCATCCTGGCCATAGGGGTGAGAAAACGTCCTCCCCCTTCCTACACTGTCCTCGCCTTTCCCTGGATAACCGGGGGAAAGAATGATATAATAGGGGCAGAAAACCGAGGATAGAAACAAAGAAAGATCACTAGAAGGGAGCGGATGAACATATGAAGCTAGAAGAAGGACAGATCCTACATGGATTTGAGTTGCAGGAAAAAGGAGCCGTAGAGGAGATCAACTCCGACGGTTATTTATTTGTGCATAAAAAAAGCGGGGCGAAGCTATACTACCTGGCCAACGACGATGATAACAAGGTGTTTTCCATCAGTTTTCGGACCCCCCCCACGGACAGCACGGGACTACCCCATATTCTAGAACATGCGGTACTGTGCGGATCGAGAAAATTCAAGGCTAAGGATCCCTTTATCGAACTGGCGAAGGGATCGTTGAATACCTTTTTGAATGCCATGACCTTTTCCGATAAAACCATGTATCCCATTGCCAGTCAAAATCCCCGGGACTTTAAAAATTTGATGGATGTTTATTTGGATGCGGTGTTTTATCCCAATATCTACGACGATCCCGACATCCTTCGCCAGGAAGGCTGGTATCACGAGCTGGAAGACCCGGCCGATGACATTCAATACAACGGGGTGGTGTACAACGAAATGAAAGGGGCCTTTTCCTCCCCTGACCAAATCCTCTTTCGAAAAATCCAGGAGCACTTGTTTCCCGACAACATTTACGGCAACGAATCCGGAGGGGACCCCGACGTAATTCCCGAGCTCAGTTATGAGGATTTTCTCGAGTTTCACCGGAAGTTTTACCATCCCTCCAACGCCTATATTTATATTTACGGAAACGGAGACATGGAAGAACACTTACGGTTTATCGACCAAGAGTACTTGAAGGATTTTACGGAAAAGAAGATTGACTCGGAAATCTCTTTGCATCCCCCCTTTGAAAGCCCCCGGCGGGTAAGGGAGCCGTACCCGATTTCCGATCAGGAAAATGAGAAAAACAAAACCTATTTGAGTCTGAACTATGCTGTAGGGGACTCCCGGGATCCGGAGTTTTACCTGGCCTTTGATATTCTCAACCATATCCTGCTGGAATCCCCGGCGGCACCGCTGAAAAAAGCGCTGTTGGATCAGGAAATCGGTGAGGATGTGCTAAGCTCCTACGATGAGAGTCTGTTGCAACATAACTTCTCGGTCATTGTCAAGGGTGCCAATCCCGAAGACGAAGAGCGGTTTTTGGATGTGGTCTATTCCACCTTGGAAAAAATCCTACGGGAGGGAATCGATAAAAAGCTGATCGAAGGGGCCATCAATGCCGCAGAGTTTGAACTGCGGGAAGCGGATTACGGACGCTATCCCAAGGGCTTGATTTACGGCATTAAGACCATGGACACCTGGCTCTACGGTGAACATCCCGCGGTACATCTTCAGTATGAAAAGGTGTTTCAAACCATACGCAAGGCCCTGACCACAGATTACTTCGAGAAGATGATCGAGAAATATCTTCTAAACAACAACCACCAGGTAATTTTGACCCTGGTACCTGAAAAGGGAATGATCAAAAAGCGGGACCGAGAGGTTCAAAAAGAATTGAAAAACTATAAAGAGCAGCTAAGTGAAAAAGAGCTGGAGACCCTGGTCCAGGAGACCAAAGCCCTAAAGGAAAAACAGGGAACGCCGGATTCCAAGGAGGACCTGGAGACCATTCCCCAGCTCTCCCGGGAGGACATACGACGGCGAACGGAAAAGCTTCCCCAGGAGATCCGTGAAAACCTGAATATGAAGGTACTTTATGCAGAGCATTATACCAACAAAATCCTCTATACCGACATCGTCTTCGATTTACGGACCGTGCCCCAGGACTTGATTCCCTACGCCTCCCTTTTGGGAAAACTTCTGGGAAGGGTGGCCACAAAGCAGTACAGTTACGAGGATCTGTCCAATGAGATGGAAATTTACACCGGAGGCATCGGTTTTCGGGTGGAGAATTTCGTGGATCGGAAAAAGGATGGACAGTATTATCCGAAGATGATTGTGCAAGGCTCCGCCCTCCGGGATAAAAGCCGGCGGCTCTTTGAGCTGATGGGAGAGATCATGGAAAATACCACCTTCCAGAATAAAAAACGGATTCGGGAGATCATCAAGGAGATGAAGTCCCGACTGGAAATGGCCATCCAATCCGAAGGACATATGGTGGCGGTCCGCCATTTAGGGGCTCATTATTCCGAAGGGGAAATGTTTATGGAACAGTGTTCGGGGATCACCTTCTATAAATTCATCGCAGCCCTGGACGAAGACTTTGATCAGCGCTTTGAAGACCTACAGGAAAAACTGGAAAGAGTGAAGGCGTTGATCTTTAACAGACAAAACGGAGTGTTTGTGGTTACGGGCGACGATGAAGACTATCAGGCCTTTGAGGAAAACTCCAAGGTGCTAAAAAACCACTTAAAAGACGAAGTGCCGAAACTTTCAAACTATCATTTCCCGTTGAAACAAAACAACATCGGCATTGCCACCTCCTCGAAGGTACAGTACGTGGCCAAGGGCTACAACTTTAAGGCGCTCGGTTATGAGTACACCGGTCATTTACAGGTGTTAAAGACCATCATCAGCTTAAATTATCTGTGGAACAAAATTCGGATCGAGGGAGGGGCCTACGGGGCCATGACCAATTTCAGCAGAAGCGGCAATATGTTCTTCACCTCCTATCGGGATCCCCACCTGAACAAGACCATTGACACCTATAATAAGGCCGAGGACTATGTTCGAAACTTCCAGGCCGATGAGCGGGAGATGACCAAGTATATCCTCGGCACCATCAGTAAAATCGATGCCCCCATGACTCCTTCCGCCAAGGGAGAGAAGGCGGCTACCTATTACTTCTGCAACATCACCCAGGAGGATCTGCAAAAAGAGCGGGAGGAGATTGTCTCCACCACCGTGGAGGATCTCAGAGCCCAGGCGGACCTGATCCGGGATGTGATGGGGAAAAATTATCTCTGCGTCGTGGGAAATGAGCATAAATTAAAGGAGAACACCCATCTGTTTGATGAAATCGATGGGGTCTTTAAGTAAGCTTTAGAGACCGCGGGTCCTGACAGCTTTGAAAAATTTCGGAAAAAGGAAATCAACCAAAGCAGTAACCGTTAAAAAAGATAAACAGGCCCCGGAAGAAGGCTCTTCCGGGGTAAAAGAAAGTAGGAATTATCGTGGAAAAAATACAATTAATTGCAACGGCAGCCTTCGGCTTAGAAGCCGTAGTGGCCAGGGAAGTAAAGGCCCTGGGCTATGAAAAGGTCACGGTGGAAAACGGAAGAGTGATTTTCGAAGGGGATCCCTTAGCCATTGTCCGGGCCAATTTATGGCTTCGCAGTGCGGACCGGGTACTGCTGAAAATCGGCTCCTTCCCAGCCACCACCTTTGATGAGCTGTTTGAAAAAACCAAGGCCCTGAACTGGAGTCGGTGGATCCCCAAGGACGGGGAATTCCCCGTAACGGGAAAATCCATCAATTCCCAACTCTTCAGTGTGCCCGATTGTCAGGCCATTGTAAAAAAGGCCGTGGTGGAAAGCCTGAAAAAGGACTACAAGGTCCCATGGTTTGATGAAAGTGGGGGGATGTACAAAATTGAAGTGGCCCTGTTAAAGGATGAGGCCACCTTAACCATTGACACCAGTGGTGCCGGCCTCCATAAACGGGGGTACCGTAGCCTGTCCAGTGCGGCGCCGATCAAAGAAACCCTGGCGGCGGCCATTATTCAGTTAAGCTTCTGGGATTATGACCGGGCCTTGATCGACCCTATGTGCGGTTCGGGAACAATCCTGATCGAAGCGGGGTTGATCGGAAAGAACATTGCCCCGGGGATTTACCGAAGCTTTGCGGCGGAGGAATGGACCACATTGGAAAAGACCCTTTGGAATGAAGGACGTAGGGAAGCCCATGATTTGGAAAAAAAGGACCGAAAGCTTCGGATCCAAGGCTCCGATGTGGATGAAGAGGCCTTGAGCCTGGCAAGATACCATATAGAAGAAGCTTTTTTGGATGAGGACATCCATGTCCAAAAAAGAGACCTGGGAAAGGTCAGTTCCCGGTACGAATACGGATGCATCATCACCAATCCTCCCTATGGAGAGCGGCTCTCGGATAAAAAAGAGGTGGAACGGCTGTATAAAAAAATGGGAAGAACCTTTGAAAATTTCTCTTCCTGGTCCAAATACATCATCACCTCCAAGGAGGATTTTGAAAAGCATTACGGCAAAAAAGCGGATAAGAAGCGAAAGCTCTACAACGGCCGCATCAAAACCGATCTGTATCAGTACTTCGGACCCCGGCCTCCAAAAAGGGACCCCCGGGAGACCTAAAGAGAAAAAAGATTCATCGGACCGGCTCAGAGAGCCGGTCCTTTTCGTAGAACTTCCGCGCCTATTTTCCCATGGTAATCATCATATGCGCCGGGTATAATATACTCTATAGAGAAAAATTCTTAATGGATTTTTAAAACTTCCTATGGATAGGAGAAAAAGCATGAACCCAACCAATCTGGATTTTCAGTCCATCAACAAAATCATAAAAAAAATCACCAGTGAAATGGGAAGCAGTCGAAACTACATACTGGAAATCGTACATAATATTCGAAAGGAACAGGAAAAGCTGAAAAATGATTTGCTCAATCTCCAGAAGGAAACCAAAGAGGTCATTCAAGAGGTGGACGATCTGGAAAAGAAGGACAAGCTGATGCGCAAGAAACTTGCCCGGGTTTCCAGGGATTTTCACAACCACAGCGAGGCGGATATCAAAAGGGCCTATGAGGAGGCCTCCCAAACCCGAATCGATTATGTAATCAAACAAAACCAGGAAAAGGAATTGAAAAAGCGGCGGAACGACCTGGAGCTGGCCCTGAAAAAATCCGGAGAAAACATCGAAAGTGCGGAGCGGGTGATCAATCAAATCAGTATTGCCCTGGGATACCTAGAGGGAGACGTGATTGCGGCGTTAGGGGATGTGGATCAGACCTCGGAGATGTTTGTGGGGATTAAAATCCTGGAGGCCCAGGAAAATGAGCGAAA
>CAZTIJ010000022.1:0-19138 GCA_964613365.1 uncultured Clostridiaceae bacterium
AAGTACGAGACTAAAATTCCGAACTTGGAGAAGATGTGTTATCTAATGGAAAGTGTCGTTCTGCAAAAAAAGCGGGAAGGTATTATTTATGCGGGTTTTCAAAAATTATCCAGAGCCGAGGCTATATGGGACCGCTACTTAAAAATGGCGGAAAACGTGGATGAAATTTATATCTTTGGTGAAAAGGATAAAACCTTAGCTCCCCATCCGAAGATTAAGATAATACCCCTTACGCCGGGACATCCTTTAATTCGGGAGTGGTTTTTGGTTATGGATATCAAGTTCGGCAAAAACATGATGACCGCTTTTGATTTAGACGGATTCGGTACCTATGAAAACGAAAAAGACCGTAATTTCCGAGGAGGCAAAACCATCAACAAAGATATTGTAGAAAAAGCAGTTCTTCTTCTGGAAGAGGGTATGAAATAAAAAAACAAACCTTTCTCTTTTTTTATCCCTACTCTTTAAATGCATCATTTGGATAATATGAAACACCCTCCAACTAACGTCGGCAGGGTGTTTTATATTATCTTCGATACTTTGTTCCCATTACCCTACATCAGGTGTCCCAAAAATTGAGATACTAAGAAAAAGTATATGATCAGCCCGGAGATGTCTTTAATGGTGGTAATAATCGGGTCTGCACCTGCGGCCTGGTCGATGTTGAATTTTTGTAACATAAAGGGGATCAAAAAACCTAAGGTTGTGGCGATGGTCATAGTGAGGCCTAGCGACAATCCTACCGCAATCCCAAGACCCTCCACCGGTTGCCAGATGTTCGCAATGAGACCTGCAGCAATTCCCACCAATGCTCCCATACTGGCACCGACTAAAATCTCCTTCAGAAGATGCTTTTTAAATCGGTCTGGGGTAATATGGCCAAGAATAAAACCACGGGCAAAAATGGTTGAGGATTGGGTACCGGCATTTCCTCCCATGTCCATAATGACAGGGATGAAAACCGCAACTACGGCAACGGCCTCCAAGGCCTCTTCATAGGCATCGATTACAGCACCGGCGGCAAGACCTCCGATTAAGGTGATCACTAAAAACGGGAGTCTTACGGACCATATTTGAAACAGGGAACCGTCAATCAATTTCGCACTTCGGGAAGATTCCTTTTTATTCATATTGGCAAGTCCGGCCTTATCGTATATATCTTCCGTTAACTCTTCTTCCAGAATGTCCATAGCATCATCAAAGGATATAAGCCCTACTAAACGGTTTTCTTTATCCACTACTGGGATTGCCAATAAATCCAGCTCTTGAAGAATTTTTGCCACTTCCTCCTGATCGGTGCTCGTTAGTACTTTAATAACATGGTCATTCATAATGCTTTTGATTTTTTCTTCCGGCTTCGCCATCATCAGTTCCCGAAGGGACAGCACCCCTTCAAGCTTTCGTTTATCATCGGTCACATAAAGGGTATAGATACTCTCGATTTCCCCTGCACTTCGTTGTACTTTTCTTAAAGCTTCCTCAACGGTATCCTCCTTTTTAATCTTCAAATAGGAAGGATTCATCAGTCGTCCCGCAGTTTCCGGTTCGAATCCCATTAAAAGAGCCGTCTCGTCCCTTTTTTCCTTAGGAAGAGCCTCGATTAATTTTTTCGTTACACTGGCGGGCATCTCATCAAACAATCGAACCCGGTCGTCGGGATCCAGCTCACTGATCATTTTTACTGCCCGACTTTCGCCAAAGGACTCAATCAGCTTTTGTTGTAAAAACTGATCCAGTTCTTCAAAAACAACTAACGCCCGCTCCTTATTCAGCAATCGAAAAAGAATTACCTAGTCTTCCGATGCTAATTCTCGCATAACCTCCAGCACTTCAATTTCCGATAAATCCTGAAGCAAACTTTTTAACGAATCCATTTTTTCTGTTTCCAAATAATCTTTTATCAATAGTTTTTTATCTTCCAGTCCACTCATAGAAAGCCTCCTCTTATGGATTTATATTTTTTTATACCCGAAAGAAGCTTCCATTAACAGAGAGAAGCCCATTATATTCACATATTGATATATGCTGTTTCCCAAAAGCTAAACAGGAGAGATGACCATTACCTTCTTTTGTTATTATCTTTCGGAAGGGCGATGCAAAAGGTGGTACCTTCCCGATCGGAAGTATCGACCTTTAGGCTGCCCTGATGGAAATCCACACATTTTTTAACGATATGAAGCCCGAAGCCTCGATCCTTTCCCTTAGAGCTATATCCTTTATCGAAAATCTTAGAGGCCTCTTCATGGGATATTCCCGGTCCGTTGTCTTCCACTTCCACTTTTATTACACTTTTTGTTTCTTGAACAAGGAGACGGATGGTTTTCTGGGCGGTACCTCCTGCTTTTTTTTCGTTAAACGCCTCACCGCTTAACGCTTCCAGTGCATTATCCACTAGATTTCCTACAATAGTCATTACACACTGGTGATCCCCGGAGGTGCCCTCAGGGTCCATTATAAAAGAGCTTTCATCAATTACCAGCTGTACCCCTTCCTCTTGACAGCGATGAATTTTACCCAGGAGCAACCCCTGTAGTTTTACATTTCGAATATTTTTGCCCAAGGTTTGTAACAGACTTTCGTTGTTTTCCTGGGTCTCGAGAAGGTAGTTTTGAGCTTCCTCAATGTTGCCCAGCTGAATCAGGCCGAGAATCGCCTGCAACTTATTGGAAAACTCATGGGTAGTGGCCCGAAGGGAATCAGTCAGAATCCGTGCCCCCGTTAGTTCCTCCGCTAACCGGGTGATATCTTTCTTGTCCCGAAAGCTTCCGATCGCCCCTAAAATTCTACCTTTATGTTCGATCAATTGAGTATTCATTATAACTTCTTTTCCTTGAAAAAAACAGGTTATATTTTCTTCCGATACTTTCCCCCGCAGGGTTCTGGAAAGGGGGTTCCCCGGAAAAACATCCTCCACGGACTTGCCATGGATATTGGGGTTTTCTAAGCGAAGGATTTCGTAGCCTCCCTGATTTAAATAATCGATTCGTCCCTGTGCATCAATGGATATGATCCCTTCACTGACGGTATCCAGTAGGCCCTGGTATTTTTCATAGAGAGTGCTGATTTCTATAGGCTCCAAACCCATGAGTGATTTTTTAATATTCTTTGATAGTAGCAAAGCCCCTAAAAGGCCAATCAAGGCTCCAATAATAATGGAAAGCAAGGTTCCGAAATTCAGTTCCCCTGTAATATTTCGTACATTTTCACTGAGCACCCCTACTGCCACCATACCGATACGGTCCTGATTCTCGTTATAAATCGGCGTAAATCCTCGAACAGAAAGTCCTAGGGTTCCCTGTGCCTCGGAGGTATACTCCTCTCCGGTTTCTAATACCCGATTTTCATCCCCCCCTTGAAAAAAACGACCGATCTCTTCGGGATTCGGATGGGAATAACGGCGTCCTTCCATATCGGTAACTACAATAAACTCAATATTATCCGAGGATAACAACACTCGAGATACCTGCTCCTGCACTCTCCGGGGATCCCCCTCCTTTAAACCTGTAATCACATCTTCCATTTGAGCTACGGTTCTTGCGCTGTTCATTACGGAAGTTTCAATCTCCTGAATCAGTTTACCCCTGGCGATGTTTCTTGAAATCAGACCCGATACCCCCAGGGCAAACAATGTGGTAATCAGTGCAATAATTATGATTTTTTGCTGGAGTTTAATTCTCATCCCATTTACCCCTTTTTATTAATATAGTGACCATCCATATCATCCTTTTACGGATTTATGGTAATACTTTTAAGTTGCTTTTGACTGAAATCTGCACTGTTTATATTTTAATTTTCTGTCAATCCATATGTAAAGAAAACCAATGAAGCTTTCTCCATTGGTTTTCTCGAGTCCATTTTTTCTGTCAGCCATATACTGTGCTTTTCACATAGATTGGTAACTTTTATAGAATCCTGTAATTTAATGGATCTATCTTTTATAGAGTCTTTATTCTTCTATACCGGTATATTATAAATCTTCACCGATGGACTGTCCTGCGATTCGGCCGAATACCATCAGATCTGCCAGGGCATTTCCCCCCAATCGATTTGCACCATGGATTCCTCCTACGGTTTCCCCTGCTGCGTAAAGTCCTTCAATTACATCTCCGTCCTCATTGAGCACCTGTGCTCGCTCGTTAATTTGTAGTCCGCCCATGGTATGGTGTACGGCCGGTCCCACGGCGATGGCATAGAAAGGCCCTTCTGTAAGCGAAGCTTCTAAATCCTCTCTGCCAAAATCTTCATCCGTTCCTGCATCTACAAAATCATTATAGTTTGTTACGGTGTTACCTAAGACCTCAGCCTCCATATCTAAGGCTTCTGCTAACTCCTCAAGGGTTTCACCTTCGGTAACCAACCCTCGATCCACATAACCTTCAACGGCACTTAAGGATTCCCGAACATCATGATCAAATACCAAGTAGGCGTATCCTTCCGATTGATCCAGGGTTGCTTCCGAAACCACGTCTCGGGTACCCAGTTCATTGACAAAACGTTCTCCTTCAACGTTTACTAAAATAGCGCCATTCCCTCGAACCGCTTCTGTAATCATATAGTCTTCTTCCGGATTTACCGTTGGATGGGTTTGGATTTCTTCCATATGGATTAAGGCCGCTCCAATATTTTGAGCCATGGTAATTCCATCTCCCTGGGCTCCAGGATGATTGGTGGTTCCGAATCCTTCTAGACTTTCATCATAATCCACCAACATTGTGGTGTTTGATCCAAATCCTCCGGTTGCCACAACCACAGCTTTCGCAGAAATCCTATATTCATCGTCTCCATTTTGTACAACAATTCCCGCTACGCTTCCCTCTTCTTGTAAAATTTCAGTCGCTTCGGTGTTGGTTAAAATCTCTATTCCTTCATCTTCTGCATTGGTTCTAAGAACTTGTACTAAATGAGGGCCCACAGCGGCTCCACCGGTGGGTCGGTGGGTTCTGTTTTCACTGGAACCTCCCAGTCGACCTACATCACTAAGATCCGCACCCATGTCAATCAACCATTCCACAGCATCCGCGGCATTTCTCGTTAGTATTTCCACAAGCTCGGGATCATTCATTTCCTGACCCCCGGTCATGGTATCTTCATAATGGGTTTCCCAGCTGTCTTCAATACCTAAATCTTCTTGAGGAGTAGTTCCTGCTGCATTCAGACCGCCGGTTGCCCGCAGGGTGTTTCCTCCCACAAAACTCATTTTTTCAACAATTACAACTTCATGTCCTGCTTCTCTAGCTTCAAGGGCTGCTGCAAGACCTGCTCCTCCGGCCCCGATGATTACCACATCGGTCTCACGGTCCTCTGCAGCGGCTTCTTCCTCGTCTCCGTTTTCCGTGTCAACTGCTCCGTTTTCCTCTTCCGGCGCCTCCTCCTCGGTGGTTCCGTTACAGGCTACAAAGGCCGTCATTAACATGAAAAAGATCAATAACAAGGCGACTTTTTTCATTAACTTCATTGTTATTCCTCCTTAAGTTTGTTTTCTGTTTCACAATATAAGTATAGCATCTCAAGAGAGGGTTTGTTAATATTTTGTCATTAAGGTTTCTTTTGTTCATTTTGTCCAGGGCTTTTCCAACGATATAGGTATTTCGGTCTTCCCACACTGCCGTATTCAATACTCATGGTAACCATTCCCTGTTCATAAAGATATTCCAGGTATCGTCGAATGGTAACTCTTCCCAGTTCTAAATTCTCCGCTATTTCACCGGCTGATTTCCCATCTTTTAATAGCATTAAGTATTCTACAATATAATGCAAAGTTTCTTTTTGAATCCCTTTGGTATCTTCCACTTGAAGGATTGCCTCCGGTAAAGCATTTTTTTCCTCGCTACGCTCGTGGTTATAGGTGTTATTCTCGTCTCCTCCATGGCTTTTTTCCCATTCTTCGGGAGGGAAGTTGCGTCGGTTAAAATAGAAAAGTTCATCCAAGCGCTTCTGGGTAAGAATCTCCTCTTCCCCCAGCCTATTTTGCCGTTCCCTATAAGCTTCTAAGGAATCGGAAAGTCTGTTAAAGCTAAAGGGTTTGATTAAATAATCAAATACTCCCAAACGACCAGCCTCTTCGATGGTGGCCTGATCCTTAGCAGCACTGACCACAATGACGTCCACCTTCTTTTTCCACTGTCTTAGAGCCAACAACACCTCCAGCCCATTCATTTCGGGAATGAAAAGATCCAATATTATAAGGTCCACTTCATGCTTAAGTAGCCAGTCCCTAGCCTCCTTCCCCTTTGAAAGAATCTTTACCAATCGGAAGTCATCAAAGGAGGTTAAAAACTGCTCATGAATTTTGGCTACCATAGGATCGTCTTCAACAATAGCTATTCGGTACATATGATCCTCTCCTTATTGCTGTCTGCTGATTATTGTATGCTTTCTTTAAAACGAAACAAGTTTGTCCATAACTTTATTGCCTTTATACAATCATATAGAGAGTTGGGACCTTCGTCAAGATTTACTCTTATTAAGACGGTCTCTGTCCTTTTTTTCCCTTGACAAAGTTCATTTATACAAATATACTAAGTTACAACACTAACTTAGTATTTAAGCAAGCAAAATACCCAAATGGAAAGGAGGGCCTGGGTTGTGAAAGAACTAGAAGGCTCAGAACCGATCTATATACAAATCGGCAACTGGTTGGAGAATGAAATCCTATCGGGACGAGTAAATCCCGAGGAAAAAATTTATTCCCAGTACAAACTCTCAGAGATTTTCGGCATCAATCCCGCAACAGCGTTAAAAGGACTAAACCTCCTGGTGGAAAAGAAGATCGTCTATAAAAAAAGGGGGCTCGGCATGTTTGTCTCCTCCGATGCTTTAATCATTCTGAAAAAAGAACATAAAAACAAAGTACTGACTGAACAACTAAGGAGATTGGTGAGGGAAGCCAAACTATTGGATGTTTCAAAAAAAGAACTGATTCAAATGTTAACAGAAGAGATGGAAAAATCTTCGAATAGTACCGGAAAGAACAATTTGAAAGACACAATACAAAACAGGTCCATAAAGGAGGATGACCGAAATGATTCGTTGCAAACAACTGATAAAAAATTTTAACGATACCCGAGCATTGAATGGATGTGATTTTGAAATCACAGAACCCACCCTTACGGGAGTGATCGGAGTGAACGGTGCGGGGAAAACTACGTTGTTCAGATCCTTGGCGGGATTTTTAAAACCTACGGAAGGAAAGGCTTGCTTTCTAGGGGAACCTACCTTCCAAAATATTGCAACCGCCCAAAATTTAATACTGATTGAAGAAGGCATGACCTTTTATCCAACCGCTACCCTATATGAGCTGATTACATCCTACCGCCGCTTTTATCAAAACTTCGATCAAGCCTTAGCACTAAAGCTGAGTGATTACTTCCATCTACCGAAGAAAAAGAAATACAAAGAGCTTTCCAAAGGAATGAAAGGCACTTTCCGATTGATCCTTGGCCTCTCTGCCAGGGCTCCTGTTACCCTATTGGATGAACCCACCACGGGATTGGACCCTGGAGTACGAAAGGAACTGTACAAGCTTATCCTAAAGGATTATATCGAAGTCCCCAGAATAATTTTAATTTCCAGCCACTATCTTGGAGAGATGGAGAGGTTGCTGGACAGCATTCTTTTTATCCATGAGGGAAAGGTGATAAAACACGGTCCAGTGGAAGGATTCCAAACATTATTAACCGGGGTTCAGGGACCCTCAGAGGAGATTGAACCTCTTACACAAGAGTTGAAAGTCTATGACAGTAAGGATTTCGGTGAAGGGATTCGTCGAATTATCGTGGAAAGCAGGGCTTTCGAAGGACTTAACCTCAAGGCCGATACAATGGACCACTTCACCGTCCATAGGGTCAGCCCTGAAGATGCCTTTGTGTATCTGACCAAAGGGAGAGGAGGAGATATCGATGAACTCTATCGTTCATAAGAACACCCAAATGTCTGTGGCTTTTGAACAATTTAAAGACAAGCTCTATCATAATTCCTTTGCTTTTTTTCAGTTGATTGCTCTACAAGCCTTGGGGTATCTTTTCTCTTTTTCCAGCGGCATGACAGGAATAGGAGATCAACATTTAATGCTCAGTATTCGTCACATCAGTCCCATTCCTCTTTTTGTAATGAGTGTTGTTTGGATTGTAATCCAGGCTTTTAGCATATCCGGAGAAAAACACCGGGAGTATTATATGGTCTCTAATAATTTCACCGCCTATTTCTCCGATATCGCAGTACTGGAAGTCTATGCAATAATCATTGGAATCACCATGATCTTTTCATGGCCTATGCTGCAGCTTCTGGGCGGCCTTAGCCTTCAAAATGGAAGCCTGGGCACAACCTATGATTCAATGACCCTGCTCCATTATCTGTATCTGTTCCTTACCACTACCTTTTATGCCTTGTTATTTGGTTCAACAGCTTATTTTCTTGGAATCCTAAGGCTTCGTTTCCAATCCTTCTTTGTCATCGCCGGTATCGGTTTTATTCTTCTGTTGATCGCATGGAGCCTTCTGGGAATCCGTTTTATCGGTCCCGACTTTACTATGAGCATCGAAGGCATCCTAGGGTTTTACGCTCAGGAGTCCAGTTTCATGCTCTGGCTCATAAAAATCATCGGAAGCATTGGCGTTCTTTATGGCTTCATCTGGTTGGTAATAAAAAATCTGGAGGTGAATAGATAATGTATGCAATTTTACCCTTTGCTATTCTTCTTTTCCTCGTTCTGGCAGTTTTTCTAAGTCGCTTTTTAGGGCAGAAAATTTCTACGAAGCTTTCTATTCGCATAATGGGAATTTATGGATTGATTCTTCTTTTCTCTCCTTTTCTGGCCGCCTTTGCCACCGATCCTATAGATGATGAAGACAGCATTTCGGAAACTCCGGATTTCTATTACCAAGAAATTCTTGAAAACTACGAAAAGCACAACTTAAAAGATCTAAAAAACGACAAGTACTTATCTATTCTTAAGGAAACGATCATTCAAATTCCTACAGATAACTTTTCAGAGGAAGATCCCTTTGTGATTTCCACCACCGGCATGAATGTCGACGGCTGGTATGACAGAGAATATGGGTATACCATGATCGTAGAGCGCAGCGATGAAGTGGACAACCTTGTCATCACTCAGTTTCATCAAAGAGCCTTTATTCAGGGTTATGAGGTTACCCAAGGTTTTGAACCATGGACCTGGCTTCTCGAAGATTGGAGACAGGATGACGGACGACTTAAAGCAGTGTTGAACCGTTCAGAAATCAACCTATTTACCCTTATCCCTCTCCCCTTTGCCTTTCAGTTTGATGAAGATACCCCAAGGGACGGTTTCGGTGGTAATCAGGTCCCCTCTCTTGCTGTAGGTACAATTAACTGGATTCAGATTCCCGAGGATCTTTCCATTCGCTTTCAGGGATCCGAGCCCCATAGATTGATCGAGTAGTATCCATAGAAAGTAAAGATCCATATGAAATGCCAGGTTTTATCTACCATTTGCTTTGAAAAAGATACAAAATCCGATTTAGGAGGTGAAACTTATGATAGGTGTTAATGTTCTGGGTCTGCTGATCTTCCCGATCATTCTCACGATCCCTATATTGATATTGTATTTTGTAATCAAACTGACCGTGAAGAATGCTTTGCATGAGTTAACACAGGAAAATAATAACTCACTATAAAATTATATAAAGAAAATGTACCACAGGGTCTGACCCCATGGTACATTTTCTTTATATTCCTTACAGCTCTACCCTTTTAATTTTTTTGCAATTCCTGCAATATAGCGGCCTTGATAGCGTGCTCCGTCCAACTCATTTTTCGAGGGCATTCTTGATCCGTCACCGTCGGCGATGGTGGAAGCTCCATAGGGGGACCCTCCACTGATTTCCTCCATGGTGGTTTGTCCTTGGAAGGCATAGGGAAGCCCTGCGATAATCATACCCTGATGAAGCATGGTGGTATGGGTACTAAGAATCGTAGATTCCTGACCCCCATGTTGGGTTGCGGTACTGGTAAACACGCCACCTACTTTTCCCACTAATTTACCTTCTGCCCAAAGACCTCCGGTGGAGTCCAAAAACTGCCGCATTTGCCCAATCATATTGCCGAATCGTGTGGGGGTTCCAAAAATGATCGCATCGGCATCAGCCAAATCATCGGGTGTAACCACCGGTAGGGTTCGAAAGGTTTTTTGCGCTTCCGTGGCTCCCATCTTCTCAATCACTTCATCGGATAAAGTTTCCGGCACACGCATAATCACAGCCTCTGCACCATCTACTTCTTCCACTCCTTCCTTGACTGCTTCAGCCATTTTGTAAATGTGTCCGTATAAAGAGTAAATCGGTATTACTACTTTCATTGGTATTCCTCCTTTTGCAATTATCCTTAATCTCTTTTCATCACCGGAAATAACCGGCAGTGAATAGTCTAGTACTTTAGATACCCGAAATAGAATTTCACAAACATTTATTGAGAACTTTTTTCATTGGTTTGCTCCCTTAATGTATCCTGAATACCGTAAAACAATCCCCTTTTGCAATATCAAATGATTTTTTTCTCCTCCACCTTCGGCAGTACTTCTCGAATAAAAAGATCCACCAACTCAGGATCAAAGGCTTTCCCTTTTTCCGATACTATAATATTTTTCGCTTGTTGTTGATCTATTGCTTTCTGATAGGGACGATCATGAATTAAGTTTTCATATACCTCGACAATGGATACTACACGGGCTCCCTTAGGTATTTCTTCGCCTTTCAAACCTTGAGGGTAGCCCGTTCCATCCCATTTCTCATCATGGTACAATACCATTTCCGCTATGGCCAGGGTTTCATTGGTGGTGTTGAGCAGCTGGTAGCCCACCTCCGGATGTCTTTTCACCCTGCGGATCTCTTCCGGTTCCAGCCCCGTATTTTTTCTAAGGATCTCAAGATCCACACCAATTTTCCCAATATCGTGATAATATCCCGCAAGAATTAACTCCTCCTGCTCTTTTTCTCCGAATCCTAGGATTTCACCGAATGCTCCAGCCAGTTTAGCCGTGTTTTTTGCATGGCTTTCTTCCCAAGGGATCCGTTCAAAAATGGAATCCATAATCCGGTCCAGGGTTTTTCGTTTGTATTTCGGACTGTCTTCGGTTTTTCTTCGGTACATCCACTCCTCCGCCCGTTTAAAGGTGTCACGAATGCTCATATTCTCATCGTTCTTGGTGGAAGAACCTAAGGACACGGATATAGGAATCCCTAACAGGTTTTCCTTGGCCAGTTCTACCTCAAAACGTTTTTGAAATGCTTTTAACTGGTGTTGATCCGTATTCGGCATCAAGACCACAAACTCATCTCCACCGATCCGGGCGGCCACATCATTGGCTCTGCTCTCTTTGTCCAGTATCTGAGCCACGGTGACAATGAGCTGATCCCCGGCCTCATGTCCGAAACCGTCATTAAATAATTTTAATCCGTTCACATCCACAATCACAATGGACAACGGAAGATTTCGGGGATTGTCAAGCCGGTTTAATTCCTCTTCAAAAAAGCGCCGATTATAAATCCCGGTTAATTGGTCATGGTAGCTAAGATGAAGAATGTTTTTTTCTGTTTCCTTTCGCTCGGTAATGTCAGTAAAAAAGTTCAAGGAAGCGGGCTGCCCATTCCATACTATTTGAATCCCTTTGGACTCGATCCATCGGACAGCTCCGTCTTCTCGAATAACTCGGAACTCTTCCGTCACCTGGTCCTTCAGTCCTCGTACCCTTTCTTTATGAAGCCTTTGTACCCTTTGTCGGTCCTCTGTATGGATTAAGTCCAGCAAATTCCTATCCTGAAGATTCTCTTTAGATATTTTCAACATTGTTTGCAGCATGGGATTCCAGATTTTAATTTTACCCTCCTGAAACACGCCGATGCCCTCCACGGCATTTTCAAAAAGCAAACGGTACTTTTCTTCACTTCTCTTTAAATCGATTTCCATCTTTTTACGCTTGGTAATATCCGTATCCGTGCCCCGATAACCGACCACCTTTCCTTTTTCGTCATAGATGGGCAGACCATTGGTGACGGTATAAACCGTATATCCCTTTTTGTGACGCTGTCGCACTTCACGATTCTGAATTCTCTCACCCTTTTCCATGACCTGAAACCCAAAGTTTTTCAGTTCTTCCTTATCCTCAGGGAAAAGCTCGTCATAAAAAGTTCGTTTTGCAATAAGTTCCGATGGAGTGTAGCCTAAAACTTTTTCCACCGTAGGATCCACATAGGTATGAAGACCTTGTCGGTCCACTTCCCAAATAAAAGTACCGCTTTGCTCCGAGAGCTGTTCATATCGTTCTTTGAACTGCTCCAGCTCTTCCTTTATCTTACGAAGTTCCTGATTTCTCTTCTTTTGACGAATCATCAACATCAAAAATAATAGCATGGGGAGAAAAAGAATTCCTAAGGACTCCAAAGGAGTGAAACTTTGCCGTAAAACTGGTATTGTCAATAAAACGTTTAGGATATCCAAGGAAATCCCCTCCCCTATAATCTATTCCACAGTCATTAAAACTTTCCCATCGACAGCGAAACCATTTTTATGATTCCAAAGGCTCAAGATTGAACAATCCCTGTAGCAAGTCCTTCGGAATGGTTTTTGTCATGTTTTCAAAGAGCTCATAGCCTTCTACTTGAAAGGCCCGAATCGGATCCTGCCTTCCCATGGCCCGAAGGTTCATATCCTGACGGAGCTCTTCCATGGCCTCTAAATGTTCCGACCACTTTCTGTCGATAATTTTCAACAGTAAAATCCTTTGCATTCTTTCAAAGGTCTGTTCACCCATCTCTTTTTTTCGGTGAAGATAGGCCTTGGATGCCTTTTGAATTAAGTGGGCTTTCAAGTCTTTTTTTGTCAGATCCTCCACATTACTAAAGGTAAGCTCTTCCTTCGGTAAAAAACTATTGCTTAAAGCCGAAGCCAGCCCTTCTAAATCCCATTCTTCAGGAAATACACTGTTAGCCGTATATTTTTCAATTTCTTCATTGATGGCTTTTTCCATAAGGTTTAACACATGCTGCTTGATATCTTTTTCCGTCAACACTTTCTCCCGCTCCGAGTAGATCACTTCCCGCTGTTTTTGAATTACTGCTTCAAAGTTTCGAACATAACTGCGAAGGGAAGCATTCTTTTCTTTCATGCGTCCTTGGACATAGTCCATCATCTCCCGCACTTTTCCGTTTTCAATAGGCTGATCGGGCTTTACGGTGATGCTGTCTTTAAACTGTTCCATCTCCTCTTCAGAAAACACATCCAGCAGATCATCTCCAAGAGAAAGAATAAACTCCATGGATCCTTTTTCTCCTGCATTCTCCGCCATTTTTATCAAATGACGATCGTTTCTTTTTAACATATATCGCTCGGTACTGAGAATATGAATATTTTGCGGTAAAAACTCCCCGACTCCTCTGGATACAGGATTGACCACCAGCATCATATGCTGATCATTTAAAGCCCGGCGAATAAACTCCCCTTCATTCGTATTATCCTTTAATAGAAGACTGCGATAGGGAATACCCTCACTGTCTAAGTGTTCCATCAACAGTTCCGCTTTTTCGTCACTGCGAAGAGATACCAACAAAGGTTCCGTAGATCCGGCTCTTTGTCTCAGCTCTCCAAGGATGGCTCGTCGTTTTTCTTCAAGGGTTTTATATATCCGAACCGGCGGCTCCTTTTGGAGAGTCTTCAATGATTTTTCCCCTGAAATTTTTAGGATTTCCATTCCGTAAAGATCGGAAAATTACGGCAGGTCTCCTCCGTAAAAGTCAACTAATGCGCTAAGATTTTGGTAGTTGGAAAAATAACTACGTAGGGTGATACTATCCACAACCTTTTCATCCTGTCCAAAGATCCCCACGGGACGGGTCCCTTGATCCAAAAGAACCAGATCTCCCTTTTCCACAATAGCAAAAGAGCGGTCAGGCTGTCTTCTATCATTGGGATCCAGAACTTTTTGGTCCTTTAAGTAATCATAAATAAATGCACCGGAGGTGCCAAATACCACATCTTTTTGGTAAGCTTCCTTTCGCTCTATTGTGCTCTGTCCCCGGTAAATCACACCGACCCTAAGGTCCAGTATTTCATAAACTTGTTGCAGCTTTTCAAAGCGAAGGGTAGCCACGGCTTCATTGATGGAAAACACGTGCACCTTTTCCCCTTGCAGAGCTTTAAGGCAGGCAGCCAAAGCCATTCCCTGAAACTTGCCCTCCTCATCGGTATTTACCACTACTTGTCCCCGGGCAAGGGCAGTGGCGGTTTCTATCGCCGACGCCTTCAAGTCCTGGTTGATTGCGGTTTTCCAAGCTTGCGCAAAAGAATCAAAGTTTTCTTTTGGCTGTTCTGATAAATCCTTTGTTTTGAGGGCGGCTCCCCCGAAGAATTTTTTAAATAGATTTTTCATAATACACCTCGATTCATTATTTTTATTTGTCTAATATATGACTTTCCTCTATTACTAATTCGATATCCCCGGGGAAGATTCCTGTTCTCTTTTAATCTTTTTTTAAAAAACCCTAAAAGCTTTTGGCTTTCAGGGTTTATAAGAGCCTTGGGCCCTGCCTCAATGAATTTACCGTTGATTAAAAAGTTTTCTCAAACCCTTCCCTTTCTCCGGAACTCTGTTGGTTCAAGTTTTCAAAGGCGGTGGAAAGCATGAGTTTGATCCGGTTAAGCTGATTGACTTCACTGGCACCGGGATCATAATCGATGGCCACAATATTGGTCTTTGGATTGCTTTTCTTCAGGGCCTTAATCATTCCTTTTCCCGTGATATGGTTGGGTAGGCAGGCGAAGGGCTGCATGCATACGATGTTGTCCACGCCGTGTTCAATCAACTCGAGCATCTCCGCAGTTAAGAACCAGCCCTCCCCCGTCTGATGACATAGAGATAGATGGGGAGCCGCCAATTTTGCCAACTCTTCTATGGATGCAGGGGGTGTAAAACGTTTGCTGTTTTTTAGCGCTTCACTCATGGCCTTTCGCATAAATTCAATGGCACCGATGGCCGTTTTGGCCAGCAGAGCATTTTTCATGGATCCCGACAGATATTCCCGCCTAATTACACTATTATAGGAGGAGTATGCGAAAAAGTCCATCAGATCCGGCATCACCGCTTCCGCACCTTCTTTTTCGATCATTTCCACTATATTGTTATTGGCCGTGGGATGGAATTTTACCAGGATTTCTCCCACAAGACCCACCTTGGGCTTTTGAATCTCCAATAGGGGCAGTTCGTCAAAATCCTGAACGATGTCCCAAACATTTTCTTTAAAACTTCTTCCGGTTTTCCCTTCAATGGATTCGATGCAGATCTTTACCCACTTTTCATAAAGCGCATTGGCTGCACCGGGAACGGCCTCATAGGGTCGGGTTTTATACAGCACCCGCATAAACAGATCCCCGTAAAGCACCCCTTCCACTAGTCGTTTTAACAACTTGGGGGAAATCTTAAATCCGGGATGTTTTTCAATTCCCTGGGCACTTAAACTGATAACGGGCACTTGACTCATCCCCGCTTCATAAAGGGCTTGACGGATAAAGGCGATGTAATTGGTAGCTCGGCATCCGCCTCCGGTCTGTGAGATGATCAACGCGGTTTTATCCAAATCGTACTTTCCGGAGTTTAACGCTTTCATCATTTGCCCCGTTACCAGGATCGATGGATAGCAGGCATCATTGTTAACGTATTTTAAACCTTCGTCAATGGCCTTGGTATCAATGGAGGGAAGAAACTCCACATTATAGCCCTCCCACTGCAGGGCCGGCTCCAGGAACTGAAAATGAATCGGCGACATTTGAGGTACTAAAATAGTGTGGGTCTTTTTCATCTCCTTTGTAAAGAGCCTCTTTGGAATTTCGGGCTTTTCTTCGGTTGCCGGAAGAGATTTTTTATCCCGCTGTTCCACGGCGGCAAACAGAGACCGCATTCGAATTCTTGCGGCTCCCAGGTTGTTGATCTCGTCGATTTTTAACAGGGTGCTCAGTTTGTTCTTCCGCTTTAAAATATCCGCTACCTGATCGGCGGTGACAGCATCTAATCCACAGCCGAAAGAATTTAACTGTACCAACTCCAGATTTTTATGCTTTGTTACATATTGGGCGGCATCATAAAGACGGGTATGGTACATCCACTGATCCACGGCATTTAACGGTCTATTCACCCGCTCTAGATGACTGATGGCATCTTCTGAAAGTACCCCGTACCCATAGGAGGCGATCAGTTCCGGAATTCCGTGATTGATCTCGGGATCGATATGGTAGGGACGTCCCGCTAATACCACGGCTTTTTTGTTCTTATCCTCCAACCAGTTAAGGATCCGTTCTCCCTCTCTTCGTACTTTCTCTTTGTATTCCTCCAAGGCTTTATAACCGGATTGTACCGCTTCCGTCAGCTCTTTCCGAGGAATGTTTTTATGTCCGAAGACTTCATGGATTCGCTTTATCATCCGTTTTTCATCATCCAAGGGTAGGAAGGGATGCATATATTCCACATCCTCCTCATGCAGACGGTCCACATTGGCCTTGATGGTCTCCGGGTAGGAGGTGACCACGGGACAGTTAAACTGATTGTCCGCCTGGGCATTTTCCTTAATATTAAAGGGTATCGAAGGATAAAAAATCATATCCACCTTTTTATTCATCAAGTCTTCAATATGGCCGTGGACCAACTTGGCAGGATAGCATACACTTTCCGAAGGGATGGTTTCCATACCCATCTCGTAAATTTTCTTTGTGGAGTGTCCTGAAAGCTTTACCTGATAACCCAGACGGGTAAAAAAGCTTGCCCAGAAGGGAAAATCTTCATACATATTCAGTACTCTAGGCAAACCAACGGTTCCCCGAGTGAAAGGTGCATCGGTTTTCGGAATTCTAAAGACTTCCTTGAGTTTATAGGCATAGATATTGGGCATCGGCTCCTTGTTGCTTACCACATTGGCTCCCCGTTCACAACGGTTTCCTGTAATGTACTGGCGTCCGTCAGAGAAATAATTGACGTTCAGTTGACAGTGATTATTGCATAGCTGGCACCGCTTATTTTCCGAGAGCACTTTGAACTCATCCAATTGTTCCCGATTTAAGAAGGTGCTTTGGAATTTAGGATCCCGGTTTTCCTTGGCAATCAAGGCGGCACCGAAGGCTCCCATAATCCCTGCAATATCCGGACGAACCACTTCCTTCTCTGCAATTCTCTCAAAGGCTCGAAGGACCGCATCGTTATAAAAGGTCCCTCCCTGAACTACGATTTTGTTGCCCAGATCCTCCTTCGACCGCATACGGATTACTTTAAACAATGCGTTCTTCACCACGGAGATGGCGATCCCCGAGGAAATATCCCCGACGCTGGCCCCTTCTTTTTGGGCCTGTTTTACCCGTGAGTTCATAAATACGGTGCACCGGGTTCCGAGATCTACGGGATTTTCCGCGAATATTCCCAGCTTGGCAAAGTCCTCCACCTCATGATTTAAGGCATTGGCAAAGGTCTCTACAAAGGAACCACACCCTGAGGAACAGGCTTCATTTAACATAATGGAATCCACTACTCCGTCATGAACCCGAAGACTTTTCATATCCTGCCCCCCGATGTCCAGAATAAAATCCACACCGGGCATAAAGTAGTCTGCGGCTTTGGAATGTGCCACGGTTTCAATAATCCCGTGATCAATCCCCAGGGCCGCCTTGAGAAGATGTTCTCCGTAACCGGTCACCGCACTTTGGGCAATGGTTGCGGTCTCGGGCATTTCACTATAGAGTTTTTGTACCGCTTGTCGTGCGATTTGCAGTGGATTTCCTTGATTGGAACTGTAATAAGAAAATACCAATTCCTGATCTTCGTTTACAGCCGCCACTTTTAACGTGGTGGAACCGGCATCAATTCCAAGGTACAGTTCCCCTGTGGCTTCCGACAAGGGACGTTTCTTTACCTGATTTTTGCTGTGACGCTGTTTAAATGCCTCATAGTCCTGTTCATTAGTAAACAAGGGCTCCAAGCTTTCCGTAGTATCCTTGGTTTCGCAGAATAAATTGGGTATCCGATCATACAAGCATTTCGGTTCCATAGTATCTTCATTAAAAGCCGCATGGGCGGCCCCCAAAGCAACAAAATACTGGGTATCCTTCATCTTCACCTCATCTTCGGAACGAAGATTTAAGGTGGAGCGAAAACGTTCTTTCAACTCCGGCATAAAGGTTAATGGCCCTCCTAAAAAAGCCACTTTCCCCCGGATCGGTTTTCCGCAGGCCAGCCCCCCTATGGTCTGGTTTACCACGGCTTGCAGCACGGAAGCGGCAATGTCCGCTTTATTGGCCCCTTCATTTAACAAAGGCTGAATATCGGTTTTTGCGAATACGCCGCAACGGGAGGCAATAGGGTAAATAGTTTGATGCTTTGTTGCCAACTGATTCAATCCTCCCGCATCGGTTTTCAACAGAGAGGCCATCTGATCGATAAAGGCTCCGGTTCCACCGGCACAGGTGCCGTTCATCCGCTGTTCGATACCATTGGTAAAGTACATGATTTTCGCATCTTCTCCACCGAGTTCAATGGCCACATCGGTCTCCGGTGCTAATTGTCCAATGGCTTTACTACAAGCGGTTACCTCCTGGATAAAGGGAATGTCTAAGATCTCGGCGAGCCCAAGACCGGCTGAGCCTGTAACAGTAATTCGAATACGCCCCTGTTCAAAGGTGCTTTTCATGTTCTCAAAAAGCTCATTCACCGTGTTCTTCACGTCGGAATAATGACGCCGATAATCTTTAAAAACCGTTTCCCGTTTTTCATTAAGGACAATGGCCTTCACCGTTGTGGACCCCACATCTAAACCGATATTTAAGACTTTGCTCATATGCTCTCACCCCATCATAAATTTTCATGCTACCAATTAGTTATTACCCCTTTTGTTTCCTTCGGTGTTAAAACAGTGCTTCTTCAAACTAGTATTCGTGCATTAACCTTGTTTATTGATTTTACCAGGTTATATTGACTACTGCTTTTTCCTCCTTTGATCATTTATGATATTTTTTCATTTTTATTCTACCATAAAGGCTCCGGTTAAAGAATTATTATTATTTTCCCTGTACAACTTTTTATCGAGAGAGTACTGCAAGATCTTAGTCTCCGTTGATTTTCACTCCTCGGTTTTGT
>CAZTIJ010000023.1:0-18808 GCA_964613365.1 uncultured Clostridiaceae bacterium
CTCCGTCCCCTTTGGGTCATTTGGGTCACTTTGGCTCATATGAACTCACTTAGTCAAAATCCGGCAATACACGGAGGATTCTTTGAGCGATGGCTTCGTAGCCTTCTCCATTGGGATGAAGGTTATCGAAGGAGAGGAAATCCTCTAGCTGAAAGCGAAAGAGATCATAAGTGGGAAGGAATACCGCATTTTCTTCTAAGGAAATCCATTGATTTGCTGCGGCATTCCATCGTAAGAGAAACTCTGTTTCCTCTTGATTATCCTGGGAGTAATCCAGATTGTATAGCCCCAGAAAAATTACCATTGCATTGGGGTTTTCGTTGCGAAGCAAACGAAAGGTCTCCTCCAGAGCTTCAAAATACCTATCTTCCAAGGACGCATAGGCTCTTTCCTGTTCCTCCCGAGGAAGGTTTTGGATCCTTCGCAAATCGTTTCCCCCAATGGAGAGAAAGATAATGTCGGCTTGTTCAATTTCCCTCATAAGATCGGGGTTTTCAAAAAGTTCCAGTAGTTGAGGGCTTTGAAAGCCGTCGACGGCAAAATTATTGTAAGTGATTGGCTCATGGGAGGAATCTTGAAGACTTTTTACGACTCTTCCGGAAAAGCCAAGGCCTTCGTCATCGCCGGTACCTCGAGCCAAAGAATCCCCAAGGCTGATGAAGTTCAGTCCGTCTCCGGAGGGCTCGGTCATTCTCTCGGAATCCTCTTCAAAATCCCTTTCTGTGTCCTCGTCCCCGTTTTCCCCGTTGAAATTTTGGCTTTCCTCCGTAACTGTATCTTCCGAAGGTTCTTCCAAAGCTTCTCCGGAAACCACCTGCAAGGAATGATACACTCCGTATATGAAAAAACCGCCACCGATCAAAGACAGTACAAGGAAAAACGGCCATAGATAATTTTTAATAAACTTCAACATAATAATTCCTCCTAATACATAATGTGAATCCCTAATAAATCGACTGATCGAATAGAGGGAAAAATCATCCTGGAAAGATTCGATTTCCCAGTATTAATCCATAAAATCCTTGTATTGAAAGACACCGTAGGCAATGATTACGGAACCCAAGGCCCAGGCCATGAGCACCGCTATGGAAAATTCAAGACTCAGCCCTTCTACCTGTTGGAGACTTCCTGAGAGAAAGTCCGTCAGTTGTAAATTCACATTGAAAAGGTAACGGGTCAGTTCCCAGTCACCGATAAAGAAGCTCAGGAAGGTGCCGCCGATTAAGGAAGACATCATGATACCGATGGCCGCCGGCGTGCTTTTTACCAGAACAGAGACCATGAGAGCCATTTTTCCAATGGTAAAAGCAACAATATAGCCCAGAGAGTAAACCATAATGTTGTATAAACCGAGACTTACGGTTCGAACATTGGAAGCATCCAAGTTTCCATCAACAATTCGAAATCCTGTAATTACCGGTTCACTGAAGCCGAGACTACCGAAGGTGAAGTAAGCGATGACCAAAGCGATCCCAGCCATGGCGAAAATGACCAGCATTTCCAGGACCATCAAAGCAAGGACTTTTGAAGTCAGGATTTTCCATCGGGGAACCGGTCGAGTCATCAACAGCTTGATGGTGCCGGTGGTAGATTCCTTTGAGACGATATCCGCTCCTAATAGAATGATCAATAACGGAAGAAACAAAAAAATGGACTGTTCCATGAAGTTGCTCATAAATTGCCCGGCACTGAAGGTGGTGGGGTTGATATCCTCCTCTAAGTAATAACGTAGCTGCTCTGCCCGGACTTCCAGGGAAGCCCGCCCTTCATCAGGGATGAAGGGATTTTCCAGTCTTCGTTCCAAATCTCTAAGTTGTTGGTTGGTAATTTCCCTCCAATCGTCTACATCATCGATACCCAGTTGTTCCGCTACCCGGGCTTCGGTCCGATCCCTGGTATATTGCTCACCATAGGCGAAAAGCCCGATCAGGATCAAAAGAATCCCCAACACCACAAACAGTCGTTTTTTCATAAAGAGTTTCAGTATTTCGTTGCCCACTAAATTATACAATTTCATCACCTGCTGTCAGCTCAAGGAACAGATCCTCGAGGGATTTTTGGTTTTTTGCCACGTAAAACAATGAATTTCCTGCGTCAAACAGCCGCTGATTAATGGCAGGAACGTCCTCTTCCTTTACGAAAGCTACCAATTCATCGTTGCTTTTGATTTGTACTTCCCCCTTAAATTCCGTCTCAATCAGAGCTTTAGCTTTTTCGGGGTCCTCTAAACGATAAGTAATGCCCTTTTCTTTGATGATTTCATCCACGGAGGTGACTTTTACGATGCTTCCTTGACGGATAATCGCTACCCGATCGGTCAACATCTCCATCTCGGCTAAAATATGACTGGATACCAGTACTCCCAAATTCTCTTTTTCCGCCAGGGAACGAATCAGTCGCCGGAACTCGCTGATTCCTGAAGGGTCCAGTCCATTGGTGGGTTCATCGAGAATTAACAGTTTCGGCTTTTTCATTAGGGCCTGGGCAATTCCCAGGCGCTGCTTCATCCCTAGGGAGTAGGTATATACCTTGTCATCAATACGTTTTTCCAGTCCCACCAGGGTGACCATTTCCTTGATTCGCTCTTTAGTAATTCCCTTTTCCATAGAAGCGAGGACCTTTAAATTTTCCCACCCGGAAAGATAATCGTACATTTCCGGGTTCTCAATAATACAGCCGACATTTTCCATGGCCTTGACAAATTCTTTTCTTACGGAATACCCTCCGATTTTGATTTCTCCTTCGGTCATGCGAATCAGTCCTACGATCATTCGGAGGGTGGTGGTTTTACCGGCACCGTTCGGACCGAGAAACCCGAAAACCTCCCCTGCATAAACTGATAGGTCGATGCCTTTAATGATTGCTTTGTTTCTAATGGATTTTTTCACACCGGACAACTCCAGCACCGGATCCCTTTCTTTCGCATCTCGATTATTATGGAAACCTTGTTTACTATTTATGCCTTCAGTTAAATTCTGGTTGTTCATTTCCATCCCAACTCTCTGTTAATTTATTCGGATACTGCGATGCTGAGTTTATACCCGGAAAAACCGATGTGAATCAACGAGTCAATAACAATTATCAATAAACAAGGGAAAGGAAGGAAATGCATAAAAAGTTTCTTCGAACCCTTTTTCAAATATTCAAAATGAAAAAAAAGTGATATCATAGTATTATGGAAAAAATATGAATCCGGGGGGATGAATATGTATATTGCAAGACAGCCTATTTTTAATTCCCAGAAGAGGGTGTACGGATATGAGCTGCTTTTCCGGGGACAAAGGGATGCCCAGGGATTTGACGGGACCTCCGCCACGGAAGCCTCCGCCAGTGTAATAGCGGGGCTCTTTGAGTCGGGGATTGAAAAAATTGTAGAGAATAAGAAGGCTTTTGTAAATGTTGATCACAATCTGATCGGGATGGACTTTGTGGAACTGATTCCTGCAAATCGTTTGGTTTTGGAAATTTTAGAAGATGTAGTAATAAATGAAAAATTACAGAAGAGGATTCGATATTTGTCGGAGCAGGGGTACCAAATCGCCCTGGATGATTTTATTCACGACTACAGTAACTATCCCTTAGTAAAAGAGGCGGATATTATCAAGTATGATCTAATGGCTACACCCTTACATACAATAAAGGGAGGGGTTGAAAAAGGGCTCAAGGAGAAAAAAGTGTTGTTGGCGGAAAAAGTGGAATGGGAAGAGGATTTTCGAAAGGCTAAGGCCATGGGATTTACTTTGTTCCAAGGTTTTTTCTTCAGCAAACCCGCCATTATCGGCGGAAAGAATCAAACCAAAACCACCAGTAAAGCTCAATATTTCCGGTTGATTCAGGAACTGCAAGGGGAAGAACCTTCCTTCCATCGTTTAGCAAAGATGATTGGTCAGGACGTAAATCTGGCTTATCGATTTATTCGGGTAATCAGTGGACGCACGGGAGAAAACTCCGTGGATTCCATAAAGAAAGCCCTTACATTCATGGGGTTAAGGGAATTGGAGCGGTGGATTCATGTATTGATGATTCAAGAGTTGGGTAAGGACAAACCCCGGGAGTTAGTGAATCTTTCTTTGGTTCGATCAAAGTTTGCCGAAAGATTAGCGAAATCCTTAGGGTTCAAAAAACACCGGCACGAAGCTGCATTAGTGGGGCTTTTCAGCACTATTGACGCCCTAACCGACCAAAATATGCAACAGGCTCTGGACGGAATCGCATTGACAAAAGCCGTGCGAAGCGCTTTGCTTGAAGAAGAGCAGGGGGAATTGGGGGTTGTGGTTCAAATAATTCAGCTTTATGAAAAAGGGCAATGGTCAAATATTGACCGATTGGCAGGGAAGTTGGGTCTTCAATCCGAGGAAATAGCAGATTGTTACTTGAAATCCGTGGAATGGGCCAAAAAAACGATGGCAGATATGGCTTAGGAGATTTGGGTTGATATCTAGTGGTATCGTGAATAAAAAGCCGGCGGGTGTCAATTGGTAATAGACCCCGACGGCTTTTTTATTTTAATACTTATTTTTGTGAAACATGAAGAGCCTCCTATATTTTAAAGCGTTTCAGTACTTGATGAAGCTCCTCCGCTAAGGTGGAAAGCCCCTCACTGGCAGAGCTGAGTTCCTCGGCGGAAGAAGCCTGCTCCTCAACGGAAGCGGACATTTCCTCGGTACCGGCGGAGTTCTCCTCGGCGATGGCGGAAAGGTTTTGCAGGGCATCAAGAATTTCTGTTTTCATTGCCTCCATGTCCACGCCGGACAGGTTTAACTTCTCCAACCCTTCGTCGGAGGCTCTGGTGGCTTCGGCAATGGTATTGTATTTTTCTTTGGTATCCAATACCTTATCTCGCTGTTGCTCTAAAATCGTCGCCACGCTGTTCATGGTATAGACAGCCTGCTGAGAATTCCCCTGGAGTTCCTGAACCACGGTGTCAATGGTTTGTGTGGAAGAGGCGGATTCTTCCGCCAGTTTTCGAATTTCTTCGGCAACCACGGCAAATCCTTTTCCTGCCTCTCCTGCTCGGGCAGCTTCAATGGCAGCATTCAAAGCCAACAAATTGGTTTGTTCGGAGATCGATGCAATGACATTGCTGGCCTGTCCGATTTTCTCGGCGCTTAGGTTGGTGTTTTCAATTCCATTTTGTACTTCCTTGGTTTTTTCATGGCTCTCCTGAGAGATTTCCGTTAAGGTATCTATTTCCGAAAGCCCTTCCCGGACCGCCCGATTCACGGTTTCATTGGCTTGGTTTAAGGCTTTGATGTGGTTTTGGTTTTCATCGATGCTATTGCCTAATTGAAGACCCTTCTCAGAACCTTCCTCTGCACTTTGGGCTTGATCCGCTGCGCTTTTGGCAATTTCCTCAACGGTCCTGGCCACTTCATCGGCGGCGGTAGCGGATTGTTGGGAGGTAGCGGTTAGTTCTTCGGAAGAAGCGCTGACCTTCTCCGAAGAATCCTGAACAGAGGCCAATACCTCCCGTAAGTTATTCAAAATCTCCTGAAAGGCGGTTCCAAGAATTCCCACTTCGTCCCTTCGCTCCCGGATTTTCGAATCCACATCCTGGGTAAGGTCCAAATCGGAAAGACGGAGGGCTTCTTCTTTGATGGCGGTCAAGGGTTTTGCAATGTTGCTACCAATGATATAGGTAGCCGTTGCGGCAACGACCAACAGAATCGCCGTAACCGGTATTAAAGCATTGCGCATAGTAGCCACGCCGGAGAGAACCTCATTACTGTTGGCGGTGACTACTAAAGTCCACTGGGTGCCTTCAATGGGGTTGAAGGCGGCGAACAAACTATCTCCCTGGTAATCATATTGGCCAATACCGGTTCTTTCTTCTAGGGCTTGACGCAAAACTTCCGCCACCGGTTCTAAGGAAGGATCCTCAGCAGCGCCCTCAATGGGATTGAAACCTGTGGTAATAAACTCTCGGTTTCGATGGGCTACGGTTGTGCCCTGCTGGTTAATCACATAAGCGTAACCTTCTTCTCCGTAGCGGATCTCATCGGTAATATTGCTAAGGCCGAAGCCGTTTCGTCGGCCTACCAGAAAGCCTACGGTATTTCCATTTCTTTCAATGGGGACAATGTAGGCAAGCTCCGGATTACTGGTGCTATCATTAAGATAAACATCGGAGACTTGGCTATGATTGCTGTCCAGGGCCAGTTGGAAGTAATCCTCCCCACTGATGTTTACACTTCTTCCGGAAACCAAATCAAGATTCCCTTCTAAGTCTGCAACGCCTAAGTCTAAAAAAGCGGTGTTCTCCAGTTCATTGTTCAGGATGCCTCGCTGCTCAAAAAAACGCATTCCCTGGATACCTCTTCTGCCAGCGATCATTTCTAGGGTGCGAATCTGTGTCTCTACCCGGGCCTCTACCACTTCCGAGGCTTCCTCCGTTATCAGGGTCAGGGCATCGGTGGCTTCCTCTTCCAAAGCATTACCGGCTATGTATACTGCAATAAAACCGAAAACCAAAAATCCGATTAAAAACATGCTTCCGAATAGGGTTATTAAGCGATTTTTAATACTTTTCATCATTAGTCCTCCTTAGGTCGGTTTTTAAAAAGTTCTGTATGTAGCAAAGCGAAGCAGGACGACCTTATGTTTATTGTACACCCCCAATCTTTGTCCTTTTCCTGCCTATGGAAATTGCTTAGTTATTATATCATAGAGGCTGTGGGAAATAAATAAAGTATGATTAAAATTATGAAAATTTTCACGAGGCATTACGTTTTTTATAAGTTCCAGGAGAAAATAAAGGATTTTTAGAACCGATGGCGAATTACAATAATATACCCATTAAGAAAGGAGCATAACCGTGAGGGAACATCATAATGACCAACTACTGGTTGAAGCCATTGAGGTAGCCGCAAAAGTTCATGAGCACCAAAAAAGAAAGTCCACGGAATTCCCATATATTGTCCACCCCTTTGAGGTTGCCATGATTCTCCAGGGAAATGGTGTGAAAGATCAGGAAGTGTTGGCAGCAGCTATTCTTCATGACACTTTGGAGGATGGGGATTTATCAGCAGCGGAACTTGAAAGTCGCTTTACTCCAAGAGTAAAGCAGTTGGTCCTCTTAGCATCGGAAAAACTGGAGGGGCGCAGTGAGCGGTCGTGGAAAGAAAGAAAAGCCCACACCATTGAAGAAATCCAAAACATGTGCTTTGAGGGAAAATTAATCCATTGTGCGGATAAACTGAGTAATGCAAGGAGCATGCTTCGCGCCTATGAAAAAATTGGGGATCAACTGTGGGATCGTTTTAATGCAGGGGTTGCAGAGCAGAAATGGTATTATGAGGGTTTAGTGAAATCCTTAGAAGAGCTTGCATCCTTTGAAATGTATCGGGAGTTTAGGGAGGTCGTAGAACGTATTTTTCACAGAAGGGAAGAATAGCCATGAAAACCATTGGAATATTAGGAGGTATGGGGCCCGAGGCCACGTTGCTGCTGTATCAATTGATCATCGGGCACACGGAAGCAAAAACCGACCAGGAACATATTCCCACCCTTATTTACTCCAACACCAGGATTCCCGATCGAACACAGGCTATCCTTCATCAAGGGGAAGATCCACTGCCCTATTTGATCCGTTCGGCAAGGGTTCTCCGGGAAGGGGGGGCGGATATTATCGGGATTCCCTGTAATACCGCCCATTACTACTTTGAGCATATTATCAAGGAGGTGGAGGGAGACTTTGTTAACATGGTGGAGTTAACCTATCAACGGATTCTCAGCAATTACCGGGGGAAGAAGATCATGATTTTCGCCACGGCGGGAACCATCAAAACCGGGATTTATGATTTTTCCTTAAGGAATAAGGATATTCAAATTGACTCGCCGAAACCAAAGGACCAGGAACTGATTATGAAAATGATTTATGGGCAAGTGAAGGCGGGAAAGCGGCCCATAGATTTAGAAGAGTACCAGGAACTGCTTTACCGCCTGGAGGAGGAAGACTATACCGGATTGGTTCTCGGCTGTACAGAGCTTTCCTATTTACACAGTATGTTTAAGTTCCCTGTTAATATGGAATTTATCAACACCCTGGACTTGCTGGCCGCGGAATTGGTGAACAGGGCAAAAAAGTAAAAGAAGGTGCCGGAGTGGATTTATCCGGCACCTTCTTTTCGGTAAGGATGTTTATGGACAGGGATTTCTCCCTGAGGTACAATAATAAAATAGAGGATAAGGAGGGATACAATGATTCAATGTTTCGGCGACAGCATCACGAAGGGGACTCCGGGAGTGTCTTATTTGAAATATATGGATAAGGGAAGGTATCAAAATCAGGGAACCGGAGGGGAGACCGTTGAAGGGTTATATCCCCGGCTCCTGCACAGTATTAAGCACGGCAATCATGACAGGTATATTATTCAAATCGGCACCAATGATATTTTACTTCCATATCTGGAAAAGACTTCACCGAAATGGAAGCAAAGGCTTAGGAAGATAGATAAAGTAAAGAAAGAGGGGGCAAGACCCTGCAGAACGGAGATTCAGTTTCAAAAAAGCTACCGGGAGATGGTTGATTTACTGAAGGAGCATCAAAAAAATGTAATGCTGATCAATATTCCCGTAATTGGAGAGGATTTGAGTCAGGAAAGAAATATAAAGGCAGAGAAATTCAATGGAATCATTGCATCGATCTCCCAAGAAGAGGGGATTCCTTTAGTGGATTTTCATGCTTGGCAAAGGAAAATCTTGACCGAACACCAGGATAAAGCACAATACTTTATCGGTGGGGATCCGAAACAAGTGGTGCTGGACGGCTTTAAAAGTGTTACAAAGTCGGGAAGAACAATGCTTTCCAAAAAACGGAACCTGGTGCTGACCATAGACGGTGTACACTTAAATGATGCAGGGGCTAAGGGGCTAGCCAAACTCGTGGAGGAGAAGGGAAAATAAAATCAAAAAATGTGTCGAAGGGTTAGCCCTTCGGCATTTTTTTGATTGAATCCGGGAAGTATCTGTGGTATATTTGACATGTTAGGTGACAAGACACCAATAATCGAGAAAGGATTGAATTCATGGATAAACTTACATTGATCCGAGAAATCCAAGGATTGAAAAAAGAAAAGAACGCCGTGATTTTGGCCCACCATTACCAGGTGGAAGAAGTAAAGGAAGTGGCAGACATCATTGGAGACTCCTTGGAACTCAGTCGAAAAGCCAGAGAAGTTCAGGCAGATATCATAGTTTTAAGTGGGGTACATTTTATGGCGGAAAGTGTAAAGGTATTGTCCCCGGATAAAAAGGTGTTACTGCCCGTAAAGGATGCGGGTTGTCCTATGGCGGATATGATTGATGAAGAAAAGCTAAAAGATTTTAAAGCACAAAATCCCCAGGGAAAGGTGGTATGTTACGTCAATACTTCCGCCGAGGTAAAAGCCAAAAGCGATATCTGCTGTACCTCCTCCAATGCTCTAAAGGTGGTGGACAGTATCGGGGAAGAACCGGTGCTCTTTGTTCCGGACCAAAACTTAGGAAACTATGTAAAAAAGTATTCCGCAAACAAAAATGTCATCCCCTACACGGGATATTGCATAACCCATCATCGGGCAAGGAAAGAGGATGCCGTAAAGGCAAAAAACAGACATCCGGAAGGTGTGATCCTGGCCCATCCGGAATGTCGACAGGAAGTCCTGGAAGAGGCAGACTTCATCGGAAGCACCACGGCAATCATCAACTACGCAAAAAAATCCGACAAACAAACCTTTATTATCGGAACGGAAATGGGAGTTGTGGAGACATTGAAAAAAGAATTGCCCCGGAAAAATTTTTATCTGCTGGCCCCAAGTTTTATCTGCAGCAATATGAAAAAAACCCGACTTAAGGATGTGTACCGGGCATTGAAGGAAGAGAAATATGAGATTCATCTGGAAAAAAAGACACTGAAAGACGCGGAAAAAGCCTTGGTCAATATGTTGGAATTATCAACCTAATCACTTGATTAGCTATTTTGGAATCCCTCTGCTGACAAAGGACAAAACACAGGTTACGGTTTAAAAATAGTGGGAATGGATTTAGGAGTGCTTCGACAATCCAGTGTTTTTAAAATATTTCATGAGGTGGGAGTGTATGAATCAAGGGATGATAAAAAAGAACATAACCGAAAAGTCAATTGATCAAAATCCGGAATACTATGATGTGATCATTATCGGAACCGGAATAGCCGGGATGTTTACCGCCTTGAGTGTCGAAAAGAAGTTGAAAATATTGATGATCACGAAAGAGACCCTGGACCGAAGTACCAGTCATATGGCTCAGGGCGGCATCGCCTCTCCGATTTTCGGGAAGCGCTTGTATTCGGACACGGTTAGAGCCGGAGGATATGAAAACAATCGGGAAAGGGTAAAAATACTGGTGGAAGAAGGGGCTGAGCAAATTGAGAAGCTGATCCGGTGGGGAGTTGATTTTGATAGGGATCCGGAGGGGAATCTTCTGGCGACCCGAGAGGGAGGGCACTCCGGTCGAAACATCCTACACTGTAAAGATGAAACCGGGAAAAAAATCATGAAGGTATTGGAAAAAAAGCTTTGTAGCAAAGAAGGGATTACCTTAATGGAGGACACCTATGCGTATCAACTTACCCCGTCTTCAAAAGAAAGAAAATCCCCTGAGAGTCCAGGTCCCGAAGCTCAGGAAACCATGGTATCGGTAATCCTCCCGGAAGGTAGGGTCGGAAGGTTTCGCAGCCCCAATGTGGTAATTGCCACCGGTGGCATCGGAGGACTGTATCAACACACTTCTAATCCCGAAGGCAACACCGGAGATGGTATGGTCTTAGCTAAAATGCTGGGAATTGATTTGAAAAACATGGAATTCAACCAGTTTCATCCCACTTATTTTAAGAGTGAAGACAAAAAAGGATTCTTAATAACAGAAGCTCTAAGGGGGGAAGGGGCTGTCCTTCGAAATGAAAAAGGAGTGGCTTTTATGAAGGAGCGCCACCCCATGGGGGATCTAGCCCCTAGGGACGTGGTAGCAAGAGGGATTTTCGAGGAGCTTCAAAAAACCAAGGATAGTATGGTTTCCGTGGATATTTCCCATCGGAAAGAATCCTTTATCAAACAGCGCTTTCCAAAGGTCTATGGCAAGGCATTAAAAAGAGGCTATGACATTACACAGGAGCCTCTTCCGGTAACACCGGCCAGTCATTATATAATGGGGGGGATTGCCGTTAACGAATACGGTGAGACATCGGTACCGGGTATATTTGCCGTGGGGGAATGTGCTTGTACGGAGGTTCATGGAGCCAACCGCTTAGCCAGCAATTCTTTATTGGAAGCCATTGTTTTTGCAGCAAGGGCGGCTACGGTAATCTCCAAATACCCCGGAGGAAGGATTAAGAAAGAGCTGGACCGAAGCAACCATTCCCTTTACAAAAGCATCGGCGGAAACAGAGAAGAGGATGAGTTTGCCTGGACTTATGAAGAACTGAAGTCTTTTAGGGAAGCATTGAAAAGGGAAACACAAAAAGTCCTGGGGATTATAAAAAAAGATCGGCTGCTTCAGGAGTTTCAATCGGATCAAGAGTTGGCCCTAAGACTGTTTCAGCATAAAAATCCCCCGGGCAACTGGACAGTATTGGAAAAGAGAGACTTTTACGAGGTGCGAAATCGATTGATCCTTGCCCAAATAATGACCAAGGCCGCCCTTGGGCGTAGAAATAACATCGGCGCTCATTTTAAAGTGGAAAAGGAGAAAGCGCCGGTATAAGAAAGAGGGATTGAAAAGTATGAAAACAAATTACTGCAAAGGAGAATACGGCTATGATGGATTACGGATTAGGCACGTTGATTAAGAGGGCTTTCGCAGAGGACTTTCCCTACGGCGATTTGACAACGGATGCCTTGGTTAGCAATGATAGACCGGGGAAAGGGAGCGTAACCGCAAAGGAGGAAGGGGTGTTTGCGGGAGGATTTGTTTTTAAGGCGGTGTTTTCTATGCTGGATGAGAGCGTTACTATAAATCAGGTAGTAAAGGAGGGGGAGCCGGTTGAAAAGGGGCAGGAGGTGATCCTACTGGAAGGTCCCTTAAACAGTATTTTAAGAGGAGAGCGAATCGCACTGAACTTTTTGCAACGGCTTTCCGGGATTGCCAGCACCACGAAGGATTACGTGGAACGAACGAAGGGTACCAAAACGAAAATTACCGATACAAGAAAAACCACACCCGGTCTTAGAGCGTTGGAAAAAAAAGCAGTGTCCTTGGGGGGCGGAATCAATCATCGCTTTAGCCTCAGTGACCATGTTTTAATTAAAGATAACCATATTATTGCCGCCGGTGGGGTGAAATCCGCCATTAGAGGATGTCGAAGGGATCTGTCCCACACGGTAAAAATACAGGTGGAAGTGAAGAATTTCCAAGAACTTTCCCAAGCCGTGGAAGAGAAGGCGGATATGATCTTACTGGATAATATGACGAACGGAGAGATGAAAGAGGCGGTGGAGTTTACCGCCGGTCGGGCCGTGTTGGAGGCATCGGGGAATGTAACCTTGGAGAGGGTTGGGGATATTGCAAAAACCGGAGTTGATATCATCTCCGTCGGTGCCCTTACCCATTCGGTAAAGGCTATGGATTTCAGTTTGAATCTTACTGGAAGCCATACAACAAAATAGAAAATTCGAAGGGGTAATCCCTTTAATAAGGAAAGTTCTTTTGTATATCGATTTTTTATATAGATATAGATAAGGAACTTTCTTTTTTATGTGGTTGGTAAGCGATGCTCCTTGGTAATGAATGGTCTCAGTGGTTAAAGATAAAAGCCCCGGGGTATGAGATTATATATAACCACGAAAATAGATTTCAACAGGATGAGGCATTGTACCTTAGGGGCTTGAAATTTAGATATTTCTTGAAAAACCAAGGGCTCAATGGTATAATTGATAGTAGTTTGCAACGAAATAATTAAATCGAGAGGGGTGGGCGTTTGCATCTCATAACAGGAATAGCAGCCAGTATGTTGTTTTCCGGATTAAGAAAAGTCTCCGGTGATCATCTGTTACAAACTGATTTTAAAGTAGCCCATGTGTCATCGGGACGGATTAGAATATACAGCCGAAAGCTCCAAGATACCCGGGTGGCGCAGACTTTAAAAAAGGAAATGAACAGGGTGGAGGGCATTAAGGAAATCAGGAGCAATTCGGTTACGGGATCCCTTCTGGTTCTGTTTGACTCGAAAAAGATTCAGGCAGATTTGTTGGCCTCGGCAGTATACCAATTGCTGGGTTTTGCTAAGGAGAAGGAAACTGTATCGGAGGGGCGGGTCTACAAGGAAGTAGCGTCTATGAATTTAGCCCTGAACCATGCCCTGATGGAAAAAAGCAACGGAGCCTTGGACTCCAAAACCCTTATTGCCGGAGGTTTTTTGGCCCTGGGAATGAGGGAGCTGATTAAAAATAAGAGTCTGGGGATGCCGGCACCAATCACTCTTTTTTATTGGGCCTATAACACCTTAGGTCTGAATAAACCCAAGAGTTGAAGGAGGCTATGACATGAAGGTTGAAGACTTGATATTTAAAGTGTTGCTCAGATTTAAAGTGGTCCATTCCATTCCCGGAAGAATCCGAATTCATATTCCCATGAGCCAAAAAATTCCTTTGGAGTGGAAACAGTCTTTAGAAAACCTGGATCGTTTAAAAACCTTAGAGGGCATTCGTGAAGTCAGTTTCTCCATGGTGACGGGAAATGCATTGATTCATTACGATTCCCAAAAGGTCACTGAAGAGGAGATCATTGATACCCTAAGACAGATTGCCGGGGTATTGAAAACCCATCGGCGGGAACTCAGCCGCAGAGCAGATCAAGATCAACACCAAGCACTGGAATATTTATTGAACTTACTAAAAGTCCATATTTCGTGGCCAAAACCCACAGAGATGGACTCCACAAGGAGTTAGTTGCCATGATTCGAAAAAAGACGAAGCAGTTGATGCATTTGGAACTGGCTCACCACATACCCGGACGAATTCGGGTACGGGCGGGAGCCCTTAAATACTTAAAACAAGTGCAGGAAGAATTCTTGACCAGTATCAATCAGCATGATCACTTAAAAGAAGTGGAGTACAACAGCATTACCGGAAGCCTTTTGATTTATTATGATGAAGATCAAATCGGCAGTGAGGAAGTGGTGGAAGTGGTGGAGAATCACATCGGCACTTTCTCCATTGCGGCTTATCAAGCGGAGCGAGAGGAGAAAAACACCCTCACGGTAAACGAACGGAGACTGCAAGAGGAATCCGTAAAGGATATATTCAAAAGAGTGGCCATCTCCGCTACGGCTCTTGGAGCCTTTGCTTTGTTTAGAGGGATCCGAGGATTTGGGATGATGGGATGGAGACGAAAGCTTCTTGCACCGCCGGCACTGATCAGCATCGGACTTTCTTTACCGATTTTTCAAAGCGGATGGGATTCATTGAAATACACGAAAAAACCAAACGCTGATACACTGACTTCCACCGCCGTGCTCACAGCATTGTTAACCGGACGGTCCATTTCCGCTCTGGTGACGATCCTGCTGGCGGATGTTGCGGAGTTGATGACGGCTTATACCATGGAAAATACCCGGAAAGCCATCGGAGACATGTTAAACGTCGGGGTTCAGGAGGTATTTGTGGTTCAGGAAGACGGCAGATTAATAAAAACCCCCCTTAGTGAAGTGGAGCCCGGGGATGTGATCAGCATCCAAACGGGGGACAAAATCAGCGTGGATGGAGAAATCCTAAAAGGGGAAGCCTTCGTAGACGAATCCCCCATTACCGGAGAGTTTTTTCCGGTAAACAAAACTTCGCCGGATTCCGTATATGCCGGGACAATTATAAAATCAGGAAACATTCATGTGAAAGCGGAAAAAGTGGGGGATCAAACCACGGTGGCAAGAATTGTTCATATGGTGGAAAGTGCTGCGGGGCGAAAAGCGCAGATACAAACCTATGCCGATAAATTTTCCACTCAGTTGATTCCGTTGAACTTTGGTCTGGCGGTAATTATTTATGCCATTACTCGAAACATCAACCGTGCTCTGAGTATGATGATCATTGATTTTTCCTGCGGTGTACGATTGTCCACGGCCACGGCCCTTTCAGCCTGCATTCACAATGCAGCAAGAAACGGAGTACTGATCAAAGGCGGAAACTATGTGGAGGCCTTGGCTGAAGCCGACGCTTTGGTACTGGACAAAACCGGAACCATTACCGAAGGGCGCCCGAAGGTGATGAGTATATATCCTATAGGAGAATATACCGCTAAGGATCTTTTGCAATTGGCGGGAGCCGCCGAGGAAGATTCCACCCATCCCTTAGCCCATGCCATCTTAAACCATATCAAGAAAAAAGGATATCCCATACCGGATCATGGGATGGTGGAAGTGGTAACCGGACGGGGAGTCACAACCACCGTGGATGGGGAACGGATATATGTGGGAAATCGTAAATATATGCAGGAAAATCACATCGATACCACTCTTTTACAGGAGGAGATGAAATCCCTGGAGAAAAAAGGGGAAATTATGATTTTCATAGGCAAGGAAAAAGAGCTCGTTGGGATTTTAGGGATTCACGATGCGTTGAAAGAAAACATGAAAAAGGCATTGAACCGACTGCGAAATCTAGGCTTTGATGACGTACGCCTCCTTACGGGGGATATTGCGTTTCAAGCGGAAAAAATGGCGAAGCGTATGCATATGGATGATTTCGGCGCTGAGTTGATGCCCGAAGATAAAGTCAAAACCGTACTGAATATGCAGGCGGCGGGATCCAATGTTGCGATGATCGGAGACGGAATCAATGATGCACCGGCCCTTGCCTATGCGGATGTGGGCATTGCTATAGGAAATACCCGTACCGATGTGGCCATTGAGTCTTCCAACGTCACCATCACCAATGATGACCCTTTGCTCATTCCCTCGGCAATCCAATTATCCAGACGAACCATGGATACCATCAAGAACAATTTTGGTATGGTAGTAGGCATCAACGCCTTGGGAATTATTCTATCTGCAATGGGATGGTTGCCTGTGGTATGGGGTTCTGTGCTTCATAACTCCTCGACGATTCTGGTGGTTATGAATTCAGGAAGACTCCTTTTACAGGATTTTGAAAGGAGGACCTTTTAATGGAGGAGCTACGATTGACCATTGTCCATGAACTTCCGGGAAGATTACGTCTACGTATGAGTCGTCCCTCGAAAAACCTACAAAAGCTCAAGGATGCTGTGGGAAAACATGAAGGGTTACTGGACATGACCTATAATCCCGTAACCCGGTCTTTGCTGGTTCAGTACAGTCCCACAGTAGTCAGTGGTACGGAGATTGCCGTCAGGACCGCCATGGCCCTGTCCATTGAAAGTGGAAACGCTCCGGTCAAGCTTTATCGCGAAGGCCGAGAGGAACCGTTAAAGCCGCTGGACTATTACGCAGGCCTGACCCTGGTGTTGGCGGCTCTGTCCAGAACCCGATTTCTTCCTTCCATGTCAGGAACCATGGAATACCATGCTGCGGGGGCCACAACCCTTTCTGTGATGAACCATGCCTGGCAGGAAGTGAAAGAAGAAGGAGTTTACCATCCCGAGGTACTTTCCGCGGTATACTTAATCGGCTCCATTATCAACGGGAATGTATTAAAAGCCAGTATGCTGACTTGGCTACTTACCTTCGGGCGCCATTTGATGGATGTATCAGGGGATCGGTTAATTGTTCAGGCTTTGGAGGTAAAGGAGATTGAAGGAAAAAATTATATTGATGCAGTTGTTCGGCCGGATTCTTCATCGATGAACAATCCCATAGCTTTTATGGTAAACGTGATGGGAAAATCCATGGGAATCGAAGGACAGGGAAAGGACAGTCAGCTGATGGAGAACATTACTATAATGTCTCGTGAGCACGGCAACGTCCTGGAAGGTCTTTCAAGCGGCAGTGAACGTGTATATATGAGACTAAATCAATGATAGGAGTGAGACGATGAATCAAGGACTAGGATTGAACAAAGATCATTTAACAGGATTTGTGGTAGGGGTAGGGGTAGCCGCAGCAGGGTACTATATGTACATTCGAAACAAGGATAAAGTAGATGAGTTATTAGCAGGCTATGGAATCTCCATTCCGTCCCCGTCCCAGGAGGACTATTCTAAAATGACCTTAGAAGAGCTGATGCTGAAAAAGGAAACCATCGAAGACATTATTGCAGAAAGAGAATTGGAACTGGAAGAAGGATCTCAAACCGGAGAAACCCCGGCACAAAGCTAATAGGCAAAATCAAGGGGCGCATTATTGGCGCCCCATTTTTGGGCGCTTTTGTATTGTTTGGAAAAAACTGCGAAGACCGTTTCAAAGCCCATAATTCGGGTATGTACCTCTTAAGGAGTTTGCTGAAAATCCCAAAAGGAGGCATATCATGATTTATACCATTATTTTGTTTATATTGGCTATCTGGTTGGCCGGTTTCATTTTGGAAATAGCCGGAGGACTGATTCACCTGCTTTTGATCTTGGCAATCGCAGTATTCATTTTCAACCGGTTATCCGGTCGTAAATAGATAGCAGAGGAATGGAGACTGTCTATCCAGTGCTGACACCCGTAGGAGGAGACCGTTTGTTGGTTGAATGGGCCGTAAGGCTTTGTTACCATGCTTTGATACGAAAACGACTCCTCGGAGTCGTTTTTTTAATATTTTGTAAGAGGATATATCCTAGACCATATTATATCGGATCGATTCTAGAAATATCCAAGAGAGTGGTCTTTTGATTTATTTTTTACTGGTCAATCAATTTCTTGGACACCTAATGTAACACAGGATAAAAATAAAGTAAGGACGTGAAAAAATGGTATCAGTGGAATTTTTAATACGAATTATTTTTGCATTTTTACTGGGAGGCGCCATCGGATTCGAACGGCAACAGCGACAGCGGATGGCCGGCGTAAGAACCAATGTATTGGTTAGTTTGGGCGCTTTCCTGTTTGTCACCCTGTCCACCATGATCGAAGGCGAGGGAAGCCCCACCCGGATGGCAGCCCAGGTAGTATCGGGGATCGGCTTTCTCGGTGCCGGAGTGATTATCCGCCAGGGCACCAATATTCGTGGACTGAATACCGCGGCAACCTTGTGGTGCGCCGCGGCAGTGGGGGTACTTACCAGCGTAGGTTTTATTGCGGAGGCTGTGGTAGGGACGCTGTTTATTCTTTTTGCCAATATTTACCTCAGGATTTTCATCAAGAAAATCAACTTACCCCCCACCGCTCGGAATGATGATCAAGAAGAAATTCATTATCGGATCAAAGTGCGGTGCAAGGAGGAAGTGGAGTTTCAAATCCGGGCCCTCTTAATTGATTTAATGGCCAAGGAGGATCTTCTGTTAAACTACCTGAAAAGTGAAGAGCAGGAAGATACGGGAGACGTCAGGATTTTTGCAGACATCGTAGCCTTTGAAAAATCCCATAAAGAGATTGAAGAGTTAGCCGGAAAGCTGAGTCTTGAGAAACATGTTACCTCCGTGGGCTGGAAGGCCAGCGTATAAATTGCTCCTTATTAAGAAAAACACCGGCTTTACCGTCGGTGTTTTTTGTACAATTACGAACAGCCAGGAAAATCCCTTAAGGGTATCGAAAACCATAAAAATACGGTAGAATAATACTCATCAGCAATCAATAGGGATCAATGATAGGAGGAATGGGATCATGAAAAGGATATTAGTACTGCATGGAATTAACCTAAACATGTTAGGAAAGCGGGATCCGAAACAATACGGTACCGTAACCCTGGAAGAAATTAATGGCCGTCTTTTGGAGCTTGGGGAAACTTTAGGGGCGGAGGTG
>CAZTIJ010000024.1:0-18274 GCA_964613365.1 uncultured Clostridiaceae bacterium
GGTATCCCGGGGCCCTGCCGAGACTGAATGAAAAAGTGGTGGACTATGGGCTCAGAGCCGCCCTTGCCCTGAACTGTCAAGTCCAGAAAAAAACCTATATGGACCGAAAGCATTACTTTTATCCCGACCTTCCCAAGGGCTACCAGATTACCCAAGCGGCAAAACCCCTGGGGATCAACGGCGGGCTCTATCTGGAAAAGGCGGATAAGACCCTGGGGATCCGACGGATTCATATGGAAGAGGATACGGGAAAAATGATGCACCAACAAGAGACGACGGAAATCGACTACAATCGAAGCGGCGTTCCCTTGATTGAAATTGTTACGGCGCCGGATTTATCCGATGAAAAGGAGTTGTGGGAGTTTCTGGAGGAGCTGAAGAATCTGTTGGCCTTCCTGGAAATCTCGGACTTGAAAATGGAGGAGGGATCCCTTCGCTGTGACTTGAATATCAATGTGATCGACAAACACCGAGGGCTACCGACTCCGGTGATGGAAGTGAAGAACCTAAACTCCTTTAAAGGCGTCATAAAGGCATCGCTTTATGAACAGCACCGATTGCAAAGGGCCCTGCATGAGAACCGGGAGCTTTCCAAGGAAACCCGGGGCTGGGATCAGAAAAATCAACGAACCTATCTTCTTCGCAGGAAAGAGGACGCCCGGGACTATCAATACTTTATCGAACCGGAAATTCTTCCCCTGCAGTTATCGGAACGAAAGATCCGAAACACCGACAGCCGTTTACCGGAACTGCCCCGGGGCAGACGAAAGCGTTTCCGAAGCCAGTACGGTTTGCCGGAGTATGATGCGGGGATTCTGACGAAAAATCCCTACATTGCGGATTTTTTTGAAGGGGCGGTGCTTTATTGTGACAATCCCAAAAGAATCAGCAATTGGGTCATGACCCAACTTCTCTCCTGGTTGCCCCGGGGGCTGGAAGGTTTTCAAGACCTGACCCTAAGACCGAAGCACTTCGGCAAGCTGATCAGCCTGATGGAGCAGGGGGAAGTTCCGAAAAAAATCGGAGAGGACATACTCAAGGAAATGCTAAAGACCGGGGAGGATCCGGAAAAAATCCTGAAAAACCGAAATTTAGGGAAAATCACCGATCTCGGGAAAATTCAAGGAATGGTAAGGGACCTTATCAAGGACCTGTCCACCGAATACCCGAACTTGTTGAAGGATTACGACAAAAAAGGGGATAGGGCATTGAATTTCATCATGGGTAAAGGGATGGAGCGCACGGAAGGACGATTGGATCCGGGGGAACTGAAAAAAGCTATCAAACAGGAATTATTATTGAAATTGCAAGGAAGACAGGGTTGAAAATTTCTTGACTTCATGGGAAGCTCCGTGATATTCTTTATAAGAAGACAATGAAAATTATTATCAGCCGCTGAGAAGAGAAAGAAGCACTTCGGTGGCTATATCAATGGATAAAAGGAGCATGGACAATGATTCCCAAGTTCACCCGATGTTTAGAAAAAACCCTGAGCCACTTTCCTAAATTGGCAATGTTGTGTATGAACTACTACAACAACATCGTAAAAGAGGAAATCAAATTAGCCCGGATCCAATCGGAAGATCGTGTGCTTTTTATCGGAGGCGGTGCGATTCCCAGCACCGCTTACCGAATTCATCAGTACACCGGGGCAAAAGTCGACGTGATCGACAAGGATCGCTGTGCGGTGGAGCGGGCGAAAAAGCTTACGGAATCATTGGATCTTCAAGAGTCGGTCCGGGTCTTTGAAGCCGATGGGAAGACCATGGACACCAAAAAATATTCGGTGATTCTGGTGGCCCTGCAGGCCTGTCCCCATCAGGAAATTTTAGAAAACGCTTTGGAAAAGGCGGCGGCCCATACCCGTGTGGTCACCCGTTGTCCCGCCCACGGACTTCAGGCTTTTTATGATAACTCTCCAAGGGATTCCCGGTGTTACACCAACGTTCAGGCCCTACAGGGTAGTCCCACAATGGAGGCCAGTATACTGTTTATTAAAGATGGAGACCCTGGGAGAGTACAGCGAAGCCATCCCGTTGTTTTTCCCAAGGTTGCAAACGCCACCTAGTCTTCCATTTATTGATGGTTCCAAATGGTTCGAAGAAAAATGTGTATGCCCACCTTATCCTTCTTAGAGTGAGGGACGGGTTGCATGAACAGAGTTGCTGATCAAGGAGCTGGACATTCCCCCGGGGGAGAGTCCGGCTTTCACTGTGTTCAGCTTTCTTCGGAAGCCTTCGGTTGTATACTCTTTTTCTTTTGTTTTTTATCAGCGGCGGGAATCTTCCGGGGAAGGTGCTGTTGGAAGGAAAGTCCTTTCCATGGTATAATGAACCTGGAAAGTCTATATAACAGCCGGAAAATAAGGAGAAGAACAAAGGGCGGCCATGAAGAGCCGGATCCGGCGGAAAATCCATTGAAAAGGAGTTTCGTTGATGAAAATCGGAAAGATTCCCGCAGATTTACTACAGGAACTGATATTTAAGAATATAAAACATAAACGAAAGGAAGTACTGATGGGCTCCGGGGTGGGAGAGGACTGCGCCGTGGTGGACTTTGGTGATTACATCGGTGTGTTGAGTACGGACCCCATAACGGGAGCCTCCTCGGAGATCGGAAGTTTGGCGGTACATATCTCCTGTAACGATGTGGCCTCCAACGGTGTGGAGCCCGTGGGACTCTTACTGACGATTCTGGCGCCACCCGATACCACCGAGGAGGAATTGAAGGAAATTATGGAGGATGCCAATCGTACGGCCTGCGAAGTGGATGTGGAAATCATGGGAGGACATACGGAGATTACCGATGCGGTAAACAAAGTGGTCATCTCCACCACGGCCATCGGAAGGCAGCCGAAAAACGGCATGACCTTCTCCAAGGGGGCGAAACCGGGAGACCGGTTGATTATGACCAAGCATGCCGGTCTGGAAGGCGCCGCCATCATCGCCCAGGATCTGGAGGAAAGATTGCGGGGGAAAGTATCCTCGGAAGCCCTGGAAGAGGCGAAGACCTATGCTAAGGAAATCAGCGTGGTAAAGGAAGGGAAAATCGCCGGAGCCTTCGGGGTCAACAGCATGCATGATGTTACCGAAGGCGGGGTTCTCGGAGCCCTATGGGAGCTGGGCGAGGCTTCCGACCTGGGGGTGAAGGTTCATGTAGAGGATATTCCCCTTCGAAAAGCCACCGAGGAGATTACTAAAACTCTCGGGATCGATGCCCTTCGCCTGATCTCCAGCGGTGTGATGATCATGTCCGTAGATCCGTCGAAGAAGGATGCCCTTTTGAGAGAGTTTTATAAACAGGGGGTGGAGGCCACGGATGTGGGGGAAGTGATTTCTAGGGATTCCTATCTGTTGAAGGGAGATCACCGGGAACCTTTGGGCCCGCCGGATGCGGACGAACTATATAAAGTGATCTAGGCAGTGATGCAGGACGAAATAAAAGCAAACCCGGGACCAAGGAAAAATCACTGCGGCACCGGGCTTTTATTTTTGGGATAAATGGGTAAAGAGTATAAAGGTTGTATCAATTTCAAGGAGGCAGATAATGTGTTAGTGTTAGTGCTCAGTTATTTACTGATTTTTTTCGCCCGGGTTATCGATATTTCCCTGGCCACGATCCGAATGATCATGGTGGTTCGGGGCAAAAGAATGCAGGCGGCCCTGATCGGCTTTGTGGAAGCCATCGTTTTCGTGGTGGCCATCGGTCGGGTACTGAACCATATGGATGACCCCATCAATGTGTTAATGTTCGCCCTGGGTTTTGCCACTGGAAATTATGTGGGGATGTGGGTTGAGGAAAAAATGGCTCTTGGGAATATTATCGTCCAAGCCATCACCCCCACCCATTATCAAGATTTAACGGATCTTCTTCGAGAAGAGGGTTTCGGAGTGACCATTGTTCAGGGTTACGGTATTAAAGGGACCAATAATCTGGTAAACATTACCCTGCAACGAAAGCGCTTGAATAAGCTGATGCGTGTCATCGATGATTACGATAAGGAAATATTTGTGACGGTAACCGACGCCCGAGCCATTCGGGGAGGTTTTTTTTCCGCATCAAAGCGAAAATAAGGGAAACGGTCGAACCCCGGGGAAAAGCAGCTCTAAGACGCAAGAAATTTTCTAAAAGACCGGGAATCAAAAATAGAAGTATGTTACAATGGAAAGGTTGAAAATCACCGAGAGTCATAAAAAAGTCCTGAGAAAGACAATATGACGAAGGGCAAAGTGAAATAGCCGCAGGAACTATTAAAGAGAGAGGACGTTTAAAAATGAATCGAATCAATAACCGAAAGCCCGATGAACTCCGGGAGATGAAAATGATCCCCGGCTATATTAAGCATCCCCAGGGATCCGTACTGATGGAAATGGGAGAGACCAAGGTCATCTGCTCCGCCACCATTGAAGAAAAGGTACCGTTTTTTTTGAAAAACACGGGGACCGGATGGATCACCGCAGAGTATTCCATGCTGCCGGGAGCCACCCATACAAGAAATATCCGGGAATCCAGCAAAGGGAAAATCAGCGGAAGGACCCAGGAAATTCAACGGCTGATCGGACGGGCACTGCGCTCCGTTGTGGATCTTAAGGCCCTGGGTGAAAAAACCATCTGGATCGACTGTGACGTGATTCAAGCCGACGGAGGGACCCGTACCGCCTCCATTACCGGAGCTTTTGTGGCCCTGGCCCTGGCGGTGGAGCAACTGTACAGCCAGGGGAAAATAAAAACCTTCCCCATTAAAAACTACGTATCCGCCATCAGTATCGGCGTCATTGAAGGTACCCCGATGCTGGACCTTTGTTACGAAGAGGACTCCAAAGCCCATGTGGATATGAACGTGGTCATGACCGACCAGGGAGAGTTCATCGAAGTACAGGGAACGGGAGAGGAGGCCCCCTTTTCCAAAGAACAGCTCCTTAGTTTGCTGACCCTGGCGGAAAAGGGAAATCGGGAACTGATCTGTCAGCAACGGGAGATTCTCGGTTCCATCGGGAAAAAAATTCCGGGAGCAAAGGAGGAAAAATAGATGAAGGAGACCAAGACCTTGGTAATCGCTACGGGAAATCCCAATAAATTAAAAGAGATTCAACGTTTGTTGAAGGATTTTCCGATTTCCGTTGTGAGTAAGGACGGGGTCGGGCTGGGCTCTTTGGAAATTGAAGAGACCGGCACCACCTTTGAGGAAAATGCCCTATTGAAGGCCCGGGAGATTCAAGCCCGCACAGGGACCATGGTGCTGGCCGACGACTCGGGGATCACCGTAGAGGCTTTAGAAGGAGCCCCGGGGGTATATTCCGCCCGTTATGCAGGAGAAGGGAGCAATGACCAACGGAACAATGAAAAGCTCTTAAAGGCCCTTGAAGGCCTCCCTAAGGAAAGGCGGGGGGCGGCCTTTGTCTGCGCCATCGTGTTGCTGCTTCCCGACGGCAAGGTTCTAAAAGCCACGGGGACAACCCGGGGATATGTGGGCTTTGAGGAAAAAGGACAGGGGGGCTTCGGTTACGATCCTTTATTTGTACTGCCTGGGGGAAAAACCATGGCGGAGCTCACGGCGGAGGAGAAAAATGCCATCAGCCACCGGGGAAAAGCCCTGGCAAAGATCAAAGAACTGTTGAAAGAGGAGCTGCATACCAAAAATAAATGAACATGAAGAAAGTTATTAAGATAAAACGACGAAAAATGAAAGAAACAAAGAGAAATTTCAGAGGTGAAAAACGTGAAAATTGCAATACTAGGGGATAGTCATAATCATTTAGAAATACTGGATCGCCTTCAGGAGGAGGATCGTTTTCAAGGGGTGGAGCTGATTCTTCATACGGGAGATATGTGTAACGACGGCAGCTATCTTGAGGAAATTACGGGAATTAAAGTAATCGCTGTGAAAGGAAATGCGGATCCGGTGTATACTCCCTGTGAATCGGAAGTGGTTCTGGAGTTGGAAGGGTATAAAATACTGTTGACCCATGGCCATCTATATGGAGTAAAGGGCACTAACGACCGACTGTTTTATCGCGGAAAGGAAATCGGGGCGGACATCGTGGTCTTCGGACACAGCCACATTCCCCTTACCATAGAGGAGGAAAACATGCTGCTGCTTAATCCGGGAAGCATCGGATTTCCCCGGGGGCTCAGCAAAAAGAGCTACGGCCTGATAACCCTGGGCAGAAATATCAAGGTGGACCTGGTGGAAATGGAGGACTGATTTCCCCGGGTTCCCGTCACCGGAAAGAACCCCGGAGGAAGAAAAAATAAAATCCAAAAAATCTATTGACATAGACCACAGATGATGATAATATTATTTAGGTCGCAAGGTAATAGATGCGCGGGTGTAGTTCAGTGGTAGAACTTCAGCCTTCCAAGCTGATAGCGAGGGTTCGATTCCCTTCACCCGCTCCACAGATATGGTGGGTGTAGTCAAGGGGTTAAGACACAGGATTGTGATTCCTGCATGCGTGGGTTCAAATCCCATCACCCACCCCATTTTTTTAATAACGATGTACTCTATGTACTTCAGAACCTTTGGGGTATAGCCAAGTTGGTAAGGCAGCGGATTTTGATTCCGTCATTCGTAGGTTCAAGTCCTGCTACCCCAGCCAATGATATGCGGAAGTGGCTCAGTGGTAGAGCATCGCCTTGCCAAGGCGAGGGTCGCGGGTTCAAATCCCGTCTTCCGCTCCAAAAAAATGCGTGCTCATAGCTCAGTTGGATAGAGCATCGGCCTTCTAAGCCGAGGGTCCGGGGTTCGAATCCCTGTGGGCACGCCATTCAAAATTTTTTACCGTATGGATCGATATGCGCCCTTAGCTCAGCTGGATAGAGTGACTGGCTTCGAACCAGTAAGTCGGGGGTTCGAATCCCTCAGGGCGTGCCAAAAAAAGACACCTAAATCATTGTGATTTAGGTGTTTTGCTTTTTTGACTTTATCCAAAAGTGTACCAGGGGGTCTGACCCCCTGGTACACTTTTGGGATGATAATTGTAGTTTTACAGGTTTTCCTTGGACAAAAGCATTTTAATATACTGGCTGCGTTCGTAGGCCCAGGGATCCTTCATATGATCCTTGGCCATGTTGCCTCTGAAATCCTCAAGGCTCTGGTAACCCTTGGACTTCATCCATTCCTCCAGCTCCTTAAGGAGGACTTCGATCTGTTGAATGCCGTTTTTATACAGGGTACTGACGACCTGTACTCCTTGGGCACCGGCCAGAAGCATTTTGATCATATCCTCTGCCTGGATAATGCCTTTGCTGCTGATGATATCACCTTTAAACTCGGGACTGAGTAGTGCGGTCCATCGTAGGGCCAAAAGACTGTCCCCGGACTGGGAAAAATCGAAGGCGATGTTTTCTTCCTCTTCATTGATATCGATTTCCGGCTGGAACAGTCGGTTAAATAGTATCACGCCGTCGGCACCGGCCTTTTCCAGACGCTTCACCAGGTTTGCCATATTGGTATAATAGGGACTGAGCTTAACGGATACGGGAATGGTTACCGCGGCCTTTACCCTTTTCAATACTTCCACCTTTTCACTTTCGATGTCCTCGGCGGTGGTATCGGGGTTTTGGGGAAGTTCATAGAAATTCAGTTCCAGTCCGTCCACTCCGGTTTTTTCGATGGCCTGGGCATATTCTACCCAGGTATCCAGGTTATGGGCGTTCAGGCTTGCGATGATCGGGACATGAACCTTGTTTTTCACCTTTTTCAGCCAATACAAATGTTCCTGGGTCCCTTTGTATTCAATGTGGGGATAGATGGAAGTCATCTCTGCATGGATATGATCAAACTTTTCCATTTCCTCTTCGAACTTAAAGCGGGTCAGCTCAATTTCTTCTTCAAACAGGGATTTTACCACAATGGCTCCCACACCGGAAAATTCCATCCGTTTCAGGTTTTTCATATCACTGGATAAAGCACTGGCGCCGGCTACAATAGGGTTCTTTACCGGGATTCCCATATACGTGGTTTCTAAATTTGACAAAATCAACACCTCCATAGTTTTTATGTATTTCCTTTTTCTTCTTACTACATGTATACCAATTAACCGAGGGATTAATCAGAAAATTCCTGAAGGTTTTAGGAATCGGGAGCAAGGTTTTTTGAAAAAATCCGAAAAAAAGTTTTAGAGCCGGAGATAATGGGTAGGTAGTATACAAATTGAAAAAAAGGGGAGTGCTATAATGAACAAAAAAGACGTAAGCAAAAAAATTGAAAACCTGAAAGATCGATTCGACCCGAAAAAGCGGGAAGCGGAAAAAAACAAAGAGCACCGAAAAGGGGTGGCTAAGGGTGTAGCCGCCGGAGGAATTTTAGGTGGATTAGCCGGAGTTCTGTTTGCTCCCGATAAAGGAGAGAATACCCGAAAAAAAGCGAAGGAAGAAATTGAGAAAAATACGGAGAAAGTTAAGGAGAACCTGGGAGAGACCAAGGAGAATCTGGAGCAAAATCTGGAGGAAACCAAAATCAAGGCCAAGGATTTCTATGCGGAAAAGAAAGAAACCGTAGAGGAAAAAGTGGAAAAGGCAAAAGAGCGCTTGAGCAAAAGCAAGGAAGATGTTGAAGAGGAACTAGAGGAAAAGATGGAAGAGTTGGAAGAGAAGAAGGAAGAAGCGGAAGAAAAGGCGAAGGATGCCAAGGAAAAGGCGGAAAAGCAGAAAAAGGCCGTGGAAAAAGATGTGAAGGACTTAAAAAAGGAAGTGCAGGAAAAAGCGGAAAAACGAAAAGAAGAAATCAAAAAAGATGCAAAGGATACGAAATAATTGATCCCGGTTTCTTATCTCCAATAGAGGAAATTTCTATTGGAGATTTTTTTATCGGGGACTAGGGAGGAACCTGCAACGGAACGTGCACCGACGAAGGACAGAAAACTTCTCGGGGAGTTTTTTCGTCGGAAACTACAAGAAAAAAGTAAAATATGGTAAAATAAATACAGAGGTACTATGGCGGAATAAAGAATAATGGAAAAGAATAAGGAAAAAACTCAAAATGGGGGATGCTATGGGAGCAGTAAAGGCAGAGGGAATTTATTACGGATATGGTAAGGAGGAAGTGCTAAAGGGGGTCAGCCTGGAAGCCCGGGAAGGAGAAATCCTCGGGGTTTTAGGGGATAACGGAGCGGGAAAGTCCACTTTGCTTTCCGTGCTGGGCACTTTGCAAAAGCCGAAAAAGGGAAATCTCCATTACTATGGTCGGCCAAAGGAGGATTACAGCCTTCCGAAATTACGACAAAACATCGGTTATGTGCCCCAGGAAATTGCCCTTTATCCTGAGGAAACCCCCTATCAGAACTTAAAAATTTTTGCAAAACTCCGGGGTCTTCGGGGGGCATCCTTGAAAAAACGGGTCCTTGGCACCCTGGAAGATCTGGAGCTTACCAAAGAGATGAATAAGCCGGTAAAAACCTTATCCGGTGGGATGAAAAGACGGACGAATCTGGGGGTGGCCCTGATTCACCGGCCAAAGCTACTAATTTTGGATGAACCCACCGTAGGCATTGATTTTGTTTCCCGAAAAGCGATTTTAAAAGTTTTGCGCAGGCTTTCGAAAGAAGGGTGTACCATTGTATACTCCACCCATGCCCTGGAGGAGGTCCAGTACGTTTGTGACCGAGCCCTGGTTATTGAACAGGGAAGCGTTCGGCGGGAACTTTCGGTAAAAGAGGGGAGCCAAGGAATTTTTGCAGAACAATCCATGGAAGACGTGTTTAAAGGATGGTTTATTGAAGAAAAGGAGGAAGGACAATGAATATAAAAAAACGATGGGTAATCGGAGTACTGTTAATACTCTCCCTGGTGGTTTTTGTGGGATGCAGTGACGACGGGGAAGAACTCGGTGATGGAGAAATATTTGAACGGGCCTTTCTGCAGACTCTGGACAGACACAGCTATGAGTTCGCCGGAGAGATGGGTCTTATGGTGGAGTATCTGGACATGCCCGACCAAGCTCTGGGAAGTATGATGGGAGCCTTTAACAATATGGGCATGAACTTTGAAGGAAGGATCCGCGGGGAGGATTCCCAAAATCCTGAAATGTATATGTCGGGACAGTTCAACGCCGCTGGTTTGGGCGTGGCGATGGAGATGTATATGCTGGAAGAAAAAATCGCCATAAAAGCCCCGATGATGGCACAGATGATGGGGGATCAGCGATTGGCCGACGGTTACCTGATCATGGATCTGGAAGAGGATTTTTATAACCAGGAAGGCTTAGAGGGGATGGACCCCGAAGATCAGGAACAACTTTATGGAATGCTCCGGCAATTAGGCGAGATCTATATGGAGATTGTGGAAGAAGACTTTATCACCAATAACGGAGAGACGGAAATTGAGATTAATCAAGAAACCCTGGAAGTTCAGGAGTTTGAAATCTATATGGGAAAAGAAGAAGTACGATCGGTGCTGGAAAGCATTCCCGAATTGGTGGAGGAGGAATCCTTTAGAGAACTGCTGAGGGAAGCCGCTCGAATCAGTGACGGAGAGTTTTCCGGGGAAGAGATGGAACAGGAGCTCGACGATTTTATCGAAGAATTTGACCAGGAAAAGATTGATGAGGTAATGGAGGAACTGAATCAGATGCTGGACTTGGAAGAAAGTTATTTTTCCATGACACTGTATATCGATGAAGACTATAATATCCTCAAAGAGAAGTATGATGCACACCTTGTGGTGGATCAAGGGGATACGGCGTTTAGTCTACAGATAGTGGGAGCGATGGACTATTGGAACATCAACGGAGATATCGATATTGATGCACCGGAGTTTACCGATGAAAACAGCGTGCCTCTCCAGGAGTTGATGTTTGCACCGGGGTTTTAGGATGTTTAGGCTATAGCCTGGGTCCGGGCCCTAATAATCCTCGGGGGAAGGAGTAGGCCCTGGGGTAAGGAGGAAAAAGCATGTTTGCATCTTTAGGGAGAGGATTTCGTGTAGCGTTGGAAGAGGTGAAAAAATCCTTGCGGCATAGGAACAAAACCTTGGGAATGATGATCATTCCCTTGGTTTTTATTTTTTTGCTAACCACGGGCTTCGGAGAGTTCTTCAAACAGGGGCTGTTTCTCCAGTCCTTCTCCGTGGCGGTGGTCAATGAAGACCGGCATCCCATGGCCCATCTGTTAATGGATCAGATCCGGGAAGACGAAGGACTACAGGAGTTAATTGAAATAGTGGAGGCCACCGACGGGAAGGCCGCCGAGGAAATGGTAAAAAGAAATGAAGTCTTCGCCGGGGTGGTGATCCCCGAAGACTTCGTAGGAAGTCTGGAGCGGGGGAAATCCAGAGAGCTGATTCTCTACACCAGTCCCCGGGATCCCTTTAAGTCCCGGGTACTGATCGGGGTTATGGAAAGTTTTATGTATAGTGTATCCGCCGGTCAAAGTGGAGTGAATGCCGTTTGGGAGTACTACCGGGATCAGGGGCTTTCCCTAGAGGAGCGTCGGGAAAAGATCAATCCCGTGATACAGGATATTACCTTTCGGGCCCTGAATGCTCGGGATACCATGATCAGAGAAGAACAGGTGGAGGGGATCAATACCATGGATCCCGGGATCTATTATCTTCATTCCGTGGTCTTCAGTCTCCTGTTGTTTGCAGCGTTGTTTTTGGGGAGGGATCTGATTCGGGAAAGGGAGTTGGGCTTAATCCGTCGGATTCCCTTTACCGGTACCACCATGGGTGAATACTACGGCGGAAAAGTTTTCGGCCACGGCCTACGAATGAGTTTTGTGGGGGGAGGGTTGTTGATTGCGGCGGAACTTCTGTTTTTTGGAGCCGGGGATCGGTCTTTGTTGGTTGCAACGGGATACTTAAGTCTTTGGGTTTTCTTTATTTTATCCCTGGTGGGGTTGTTGGCCCTGGGCATAAAGAAAATGGACAGCTATTTTACGGTTGGAAACTTTTCGGTATTTGTGTTGATACTGCTGGGCGGGGGATTGATCCCCTATTATTATCTCCCCTACGGACTGGACCGATTAGCGATTTGGCTTCCCCATCACCACTATTTACAGGGGATTCAACAGATACGACAATGGAATTTGCATGGGGTTGCAATACAGGGCGTCCTGATTGTCATCGGAAGTCTTACGCTGTTTATTCTGGGGATTTTTTATATCAATCGACAGGCAGGTGATCAATCATGAAGGTAGTTACCGTGGCTTTTTTACAACTGCGGGGATATTTCGGAAGGAAACTGCCCTGGATTCTGGTGATCCTTCTTCCTTTGGGATTTTCCTATTTTGCCCTGGGACTTTTTGACGGAGAGACCGGGGACGGGAGAATCCCTGTGGTCATCGTTGATGAGGACCAGAGCGGTTTTTCCCACATGCTTAAGGATTTTTTGGAGGAGGAACCCTATTTAAAGGTTCTGGAAAAGGACTTGGAGGCTGCATTGGCGGATTTGCGGGAAAACCGGATAGAGGGGATCTATCGGATAGAAGAGGGGTTTGAGGAAGAAATCCGAAGGGATCAAGTGCCCCGGGTGACGTCCTACACCTCTTCCGTTGCCCAGGGGGGCAGTGCCTTAGGAGAAATTGTGATCTCCCGGAGCATTCGTATTTTAAGCAGCGCCCGGGCGGCCAATCTGATTGTATCCCGGGAGGAGGAACGGGGAAACGGGGAAGCGCGGGAAACTCTTTGGCGGCAATCCTTCGAACAGGCGGAGTCCTACTGGGAGCCGGAACCCTTGATGACCCTCTCCCTAAAAGAAGTGTTAACGGAGCAGGGAGAAGCAATGGAGGGGGAAGTTTCCGGGAACCTGGGGGCGGCGGGACTTTTGACAGGCCCCCATGGGCTGTTGATCATTTATAGTACGCTGTTCTCTCTTCGGATATTTTATAAAAGGCGAGAGGAGGTTTCCCGGGGGCTTTACAAGAGACAGGCTCAGATTGTGGGGGAAACCACCCTGTATACGGGGAAGTTTATCGGGGATTTTTTCTTTCTGTCCCTGCACCACGGTATTTTACTGTTGAGCATCTATCTGTTACAGGGGGAAGGATTAAGGGGAGGGCTGACGGATCAGATCCTGTTGTTATTAATGGTCCAGGTTCTTTTAATCGGATGGTGGTCCCTGCTGAGTAATTTCTCAGTGGGAAAGGACTTTTGGGTGGTGGGTCTGCCCATGGGGGTCCTGGCCACCTCCATGATCGCCGGCGCCCTGTGGTCGCCGGAACTTAATCCCGAGGCTCTTAGGACCTTGGCCATGGCCTTTCCCCAGGGAATCTATCTGAATGGGGTGGAGTACAGCTATATTGCTTCCAGGGGGGAGTTATACACCGCGTTGCTATGGGGAACGGGACTTGGGTGTATCCTTTTATATGCCGGTTTTTTATCGGGAGTTAAATTTTCCCGGAATAAAAAATAGAACAAGGGACAGGACGATGAAGAAAAAATCATCCAAAAAGGAAGGCTTCCCGGAGGAAGCCTTCCTTTTAAAGTCTTCAGGACTTTTTATTTCTTTTTATTATCGAGATTGTGTTTGTCCATATACTTTTGCTTCTCCTTAGCCAGGACGCCTCCAAGAAGGAGAAGGCCAACCAGGTTCGGTGCGATCATCAGACCGTTAAGGGTGTCCGCAACGCCCCAAATTACTTCGAGACCGCCGATTGCGCCGACAAATAGGAAGGCTAGAAATAACAGTCGGTAAGGAACCACGATGTTTCGTCCGAAAATGTATTCCCAACTCTTCTCGCCGTAGAAGTTCCAGGTAAGCATGGTGGTGTAGGCGAAGAAAACGATGGAAATCAGGATGATGTATCCTCCCGGTCCCGGAAGTCCCCGGTTGAAGGCGGCGGTGGTTAAGTCCGCGCCGGTTTCACCGGTTCCAAGAGCCCCCGTGGTTAGGATAACTAAGGAAGTCATGGTACAAACGATGATGGTATCAATAAATACTTCCCAGATTCCCCACATACCCTGTCGTGAAGGACTGTTCTTTGCCTGGGCATGTACGATGGAAGCGGCGCCGAGGCCGGCTTCATTGGAGAATACTCCCCGGGCGATACCGAATCGGATGGTTTCGGCAACCACAACACCGGCACCGCCGGCCCCTGCTGCGTAAGGGTTAAAGGCATAATAGAAAATATCTCCCAAGGCTGCGGGAATTTCCGGAAGGTTAAGAATTAAAATAATAACGGAACCGATGATATAGATGACTGCCATGGTAGGCACCACTTTTTCGGCGGTTTTCGCAATTCGCTTGATGCCTCCTAGGGTTACAAGTCCAACAAGAATTACGATAACCACACCGGTGATCCAAGGTTCGATTCCGAACTCCACCATTGCCGTGGCTACGGTGTTGGACTGTACCATGTTTCCGATTCCCAGGGCCGCCAAACCTGCAAAAATGGCATACAGCACACTGAGCCATTTCCAGCCGGAACCCAGACCGTTTTCAATATACTGCATTACTCCACCGGAGAAGGATCCGTCGGGATTGGTGTTTCGAAACTTTACTCCCAGAGAGGCTTCGCCGAACTTCGTCGCCATCCCCACAAGGGCGGAAAGCCACATCCAGAAAACCGCTCCCGGTCCTCCGAGATAAATGGCGGTGGCTACCCCGGCGATGTTACCCACACCGATGGTGGCCGCCATGGCGGAACTTACGGATTGAAAGGATGTAATGGCTCCGGCTTCCCCGTTGTCTTCCTTATCCTTTGCAAACATGGAACCAAAGGTGTACTTCCAGGCATGTCCCAAATGGGTAAATTGGAAAAATCCGATACGAATGGTTAAATACAAACCGGTGGCAATCAGTAAGACCAGAAAGGGAGGGCCCCAAACGATATCACCGATGGCATTACTAAGATTAATAATTGCGTCCAAATTGACAACCTCCTTATTAAAATCAGATTTGTAAAACCTTTGCTAGGGAATCACAATCCCTCAACTGCTGGTGTCTCGCCTCCTTTCCGATGTGATGTCCAGTGAGCCATGCAATCTTTCTGAAATATCCAAATATTTTGCATGTTCAAAAATAAATATACCATATATTGAAAAGAAATAAAAGAAGTTCTGGGAAAATAGACTCAAATAATTAATTTCATATCATAAAATAAAAATTTGATATATTGAGAAAATATTAAACAAAAGCAGGATAAAAAAATCCGATTTCTATTGAGGATGAATTAAAAAGATTGATGAATCATAAAAAATAAAAAAAATTTTTTATGAATAGAGTTCTTTATACATGTTGAAAAAAGGTAACCTCGGAAAAACCCGGGGAATTGCGGGACCCGAAAGACCGGGAAAATTATTGACAGAAAATTTAAATGATTATATAATGTGTTTAAATATTTTACTCGCTAAAATATTTGTTCAAAAAACTTTTTTAAAGGAGGAGTATGAATGAAGAAAAAGTTAATTTTGCTGTTGGCCCTGCTAATGGTGATGAGTTTGTTCCTTGCAGCCTGCGGAACAGATGAAGATCCGGTAGACGAGGAAAACGGCGAAGCAGTCGAAGGAGAGAACGGCGAAGACGAAGATGAAGGCGAAGACGAAGAGGAAGCAGCGGATCATGAAATCGGAGGAATATTAACCGTTGGGGTTACGGAAATTTCCGGTAACTTTAACCCGGCCTACTATTCTTCAACCTATGACGGTTACGTTGTAGACCTGGTATTCCAAAGACTGATGGAACAAGACATCGACGGTGAGTGGACCATGGAAGCCGCTGATGACTGGGAAGTTAGTGACGACGGTACGGAAGTAACCTTCTACATGAACGAAGACAACTACTTCTCCGACGGCGAGCAAGTAACTGCCCATGACGTAGTGTTCACCTACAGATTGTTAGCAGATCCATCCTACACCGGTCGATACGGTTACTATGCCGACGCCCTAGAAGGATATGAAGCCTTCGCGGATGGAGACAGTGAAGAATTAGAAGGAATCGTGGCGGAAGACGACTTTACGGTGAAGTTTACCTTTAGAGAGCCTCTACGAACCAACATTCCCTACACCACATTCTGGATTATGCCAGAGCACTACTACGGCGAAGCAATGTCCTATAATGACACTGAAGGGGTTACGGAATTAAGTTCCGAACCAATTGGTTCCGGTCCATATACTTTAGGTGACTTTGCACCGGAGGAATATGTATACCTGAACAGAAACTTGGACTACCGGTTTGCCGATCAGTTCATGATCGAAGAACTTTTATTACAAGCAACGGAAATGACCACCGAGATGGACGACTTATTAACCGGTACCGTAGACTTATTAGCGGGACAAATTGACCCAGACAACATTCGGGACGCAGAGGCGGCTGAAAACATTCAGTTAAACAGCTATCCTCGAAGCGGTTACGGATACGTTAAGACAAACAATGAGTTCGGTCCTACCACGGAAAGAGAAGTACGACAAGCCCTTTACTATTCCTTTAACCTAGAAGAGTTCGTGGATGAGTACTTCGAAGGTTATGCAACCACCCAGTATCATCCCTACTCTCAAGAATCTTGGGCAGTAACCGATGAATGGGTAGACTCTATTGCAGCCTACGACTTTGACTTGGACACAGCGGCGGAAATTCTGGATGACGCCGGTTGGGAAGTCGGAGACAGCGGATTCAGAGAAAAAGACGGCGAAGTGATGACCCTTTATATCTTAACCATGCCGGATCATGATATCCTTGAAACTCTAGTACCCATGTGGGAAAGAGACTGGGGTGCAGGACTTAACATTGACTTAAACATTGCTCAGCAAGAGTTTAACTCAATCCTTGATACCGTAATCTATGACTCCGATGCCAACGTAGAAGAGTGGAGTATGTTCTTCCTGGCTACCACCATCACCGGATACGACCCACATGTAACCGTAGAAGGATCCTTCCACTCAAGAAACATCGGTTCCGGTCAGAACAACACCTCCAGATACTCTAACCCTGAGTTGGATGAAATGATCGACGATGCGGAAAGAATCATGGAAATTGAAGACGCCATTCCTGCATACCAGGAAATCGGTGAAATCCTAACGGAAGATGCAGCATTCATGCCTGTATATGCCAACACGTACTTTGATTTCTACGACGAAAAGCTTGTGGATTTCGAAACTCACGGTATTTATGACTGGGTAGATGCTATCCGACACGCACGAATTGAAGAATAGAATCAAAGGAAGGTACTAAGCAACGAAGAAATAAACAATTGAATAAAGGAGAGGGTCTTTGACCTTCTCCTCTGGGAAAACATTGAAAGGCAATTCTACGAACGTTGTAGGGTTGCCTTCGATGTCAGAATGGAGAGTTTTTTGATAATTTAAAATATTACTAGACGACATATTGAGGAGTGAAGGGTATGCTAAGATTTTTAGGGAAACGTCTATTACAATTAATCCCAACAATGCTGATCATCTCGTTGTTGATATTTATTGTACTAGACTTCATGCCGGGAGATCCGGTACAGGCCTATTTAGGAGTGGGCTCGGAGGTATCTCCTGAAAGACAGGAACAAATTCGTGAACAGCTCGGCTTAAATGAACCGATCCCCATTCAGTATCTTAATTGGTTGGGACGGGTAGTAACAGGAGATTTAGGCAGAACCAATATCTATAATGCAGAGGTTAGTGATGTGATTTTCGGATTCATCTGGAATTCCTTCTTACTCAACATATTTGCATTGGTCTTTGCATTACTTATTGCCATCCCCGTGGGAATAAAATCCGCGGTGAAAAAGTATGGCTTATTTGATAACTTCTTTACCGTATTTTCTTTAACGGGAGTATCCATGCCCACTTTTTTCTTTGCTTTGATACTGATATTTCTCTTTGCAAGGAACATTGAGTGGATCCCCTTAAACGGGATGCGAACTTCCATTATGGCGGTTCGCGGTTATGACAGTCTGTGGCAGAACATAGTGGATGTGGGCAGACATATGCTCTTACCGGTTACGGTATTGACGATGACCAGTTTGGCAACCCTTACCCGATACACACGAAACTCTGTAATCGAGGTAATTAACCAAGACTATATTCGAACCGCGCGGTCCAAGGGACTGAAAGAAAAAGTGGTTATTTACAAGCATGCCTTTAGAAATGCGCTGCTTCCTTTGATTACCATCCTTGGTATGTGGGTTCCCGCCCTATTCGGTGGAGCGATCTTACTTGAGACCGTTTTCCTATGGCCGGGGATCGGAAGAGTATTACTAAACGGCATTACCAGTCAGGATCTATCATTAGTTATGGCAACTCTGGTATTCTATGCACTGCTAAGAGTAATCGGAAATCTATTGGCCGATATATCTTATGGTCTTGCAGATCCTAGAGTACGAGTAAAGTAGGAGGAGGGAAATTATGT
>CAZTIJ010000025.1:0-3461 GCA_964613365.1 uncultured Clostridiaceae bacterium
TTTAATCGAAGCCTGGTGGATAAGGGGATCCACCCGGTACCGATTTCCGTTAATCTAGCCGTTACCCAGATTCTACATGCCGGGTTGTTGGAAAGCATTGAAAGGGTACTGAAGACATCGGGTGTGGAAGATCCCCTGCTGGAAGTGGAAATTACGGAAACGGTGATCATGAACAATCTCGACTATGCGGTGACGATTATGAACAGTATACGGTCCATGGGAGTGAAAGTAGCCTTGGACGACTTCGGCACGGGATACTCTTCCCTGAGCTATTTGAAAAACCTGCCCATCGACAAACTGAAAATCGACAAAAGCTTCATCGATGGCATCGTGGCCAACGACAGTGAGCAAGCCATTGTAAAGTCCGTGATTGACATGGCCAAAAGTCTCCGGGTAAAAACCGTGGCCGAGGGGATCGAGATGGAGGAGCAATGGGATCTTTTGAGAAAATACGGATGTGATATAGGCCAGGGTTATTATATGTACCGACCCATGGATCTAGGGGATTTTGAGCAGGTTGTAAGGGAGCAGAGGACAAGGCAAGCAAAAGAAGATAATTATACATAAAAATCTATTTTTATACTTGACAGAAAGGAAGGAAAGCACTATAATACTAATAATTTAATAAGTGTGATTAAGAACATAAAGACAGTGATGAGAAGAGTAAATATCCATTGGATTTACAGAGAGTCGGGAGGGGTGAGAAGCCGGCATGAAAAGGGTATTGAAAAACATCTCGGAGTCACTAACCAAAATGGAGTATCCAAAGTAGGCTTAGTCGGATCCCTGCCGTTATCCGGGGAGCTCTATCGATGAAACCGTCCGTAGAGACTATGAGTGGGCTTTTTGTTAAAGCCAATAAAGGTGGTACCGCGAAACTTCAACCTTTCGTCCTTTAAATCCAATTTAAGGGAGGGAAGGTTTTTTTATATAGAAGGAAAAGGATCCACGGAACAATCGGTAAAAACAAAGCAAAGGAGCGAGAATAATGAATGGAGAAAAGAAGCTGATATTACCCAAGGGGTACAAGACCCCCCTAGATATTCGAGAAACCGCCGTGGCCATAAAGAAGGTCAAGGATCATTTTGAACGGCGACTGGGAATGGCCCTGAACTTAACCAGGGTTTCCGCCCCTCTTTTTGTAAGTCCGGAAACGGGGCTCAACGATAACTTAAACGGAACCGAGCGGCCGGTATCCTTTGATGTAAAGGATTTAGAACATTCCCCGGTGGAAATTGTTCATTCCCTGGCAAAATGGAAGCGAATGGCCCTGCACCGTTATGGTTTTCAGCCGGGGGAAGGGATTTATACCGACATGAACGCCATTCGAAGGGATGAAGTTCTGGATAACACCCATTCCGTTTATGTGGACCAATGGGATTGGGAACGGATCATCACCGGGGAGGAACGCTCGAAAAAAACCCTGCGGGAAATGGTGGAAAGGCTGTATCAGGTTTTTAAGGATACGGAAAAACTGGTGGCGGGGGCCTATCCCGAGTTAAAGCCCTCCCTTCCCGAGAAGATCACCTTCATCACCGCCCAGGAACTGGAGGACCGGTATCCAAACCTTCGTCCCGGAGAGCGGGAGGATGCCATCACCAAAGAAAAGGGCGCCGTGTTTTTAATGGAAATCGGAAAGAAACTGAAAAGCGGGGGAAAACATGACGGCAGAGCCGCGGACTACGACGACTGGTCCCTAAACGGGGATATCCTGTTTTGGTTTGAGCCCCTACAAGGGGCACTGGAGCTTTCCTCCATGGGAATCCGGGTGGACGATGAAGCCCTGGCCCGTCAGTTGGAAGAAAAGGATGAGCTTTGGAAAAAGGATCTGGAGTACCATCGCATGGTCTTGGATGGCACCCTGCCCCTTACCATCGGCGGAGGTATCGGACAGTCCCGGATCTGCATGTTTTTCCTGCAAAAGGCCCATATCGGAGAAGTGCAGGCGGGGATTTGGTCAAAGGATATGATCGAAACCTGCCACACCCATGGGATTGCCCTGTTATAAAAAAAGTGTTCATAAAAAGCCCCGGCAAACAACCAAGGGTCGGAAAAATAATGAAACCCCCTCAAGCCCATGCTTGACCGGGGTTTTTTTACTGTTTTTTTCATCGGAGGTTTGTGACTAATATACAAAGATCCATTGTTAAGATCACCGGATTAGGATAGGGCCTACGAAGGGAGAATGACTATTTGATAGTTATTTTTTTAACAGTTGAATTATTCTGTCTTCTATACTATAATCACAATTATAGAAAGGATTACCAGATCTATCGATAAAGGCTTCACAGAAAGGAGTGTAATAAATTATGGAAAATGCAAAAAAGACCCCCCTGTATGAAGAGCACATAAAAGCAAAGGGGAAAGTAGTGGATTTTCATGGTTGGGCACTTCCCATAGAGTATGAAGGGATTTTACAGGAGCATCAAGCGGTAAGGGAACGGGCCGGCTTGTTTGACGTATCCCATATGGGGGAAATTCGAATAAGGGGGGAGGAGGCCGAGGCCTTTGTCCAGTACTTAATGACCAATGATATCAAGTCCTTGAAGGACGGTCAAATTCTATACACCTTTATGTGTTATCCCCATGGCGGCGTGGTGGACGACTTATTAGTCTACAAGTACCACCGGGAGCATTATTACCTTGTGGTCAATGCATCGAATATTGAAAAGGATGTTGCCTGGATCAAAGAGCAGGAAAAAGATTTCAACGTAGAGATAGAAAACCAGTCCGATGACGTGGCGGAGGTGGCCATTCAGGGACCGAGAGCCGAGGCGATACTGCAAAAGCTTACGGAGGTGGATTTAAAGGAAATCCCCTTCTTCACCTTTCGGGATAAGGTGCCAATCAACGGGAAGGATTGTCTGGTTTCAAGAACCGGCTATACGGGAGAGGACGGTTTTGAAATATATATGAAGCCCGAAGATGCCCGGGAGATCTGGAAAGAGATCCTGCAGGCGGGAGAAGAAGAAGGCATTGAGCCTGCGGCCCTGGGAGCTAGGGACACCCTTCGCTTTGAAGCGGGACTGCCTTTGTACGGCAATGAACTATCCCAAGACATTACTCCCCTGGAAGCGGGCTTTGGATTCTTCGTTAAGTTTACCGAAGAGGACTACATTGGGAAAGCCGCCCTCCAAAAGCAGAAGGAAGAAGGACTTAAGCGAAAAATCGTGGGTTTTGAACTGATGAAAAAAGGGATTCCCCGGGAAGGCTATGAGGTGTATAAGGACAATGAAAAGATCGGTGTGGTAACCACGGGTTACCTGTCTCCCACCCTGAACAAAAGCATCGGCCTGGCCTTAATAGACGTTGAGCATAGCACAATGGGAGAGACGATTGAAGTTAAAGTCAGAAAACGGGTGATCGATGCCAGGATTATTTCCAAAAGATTCTTAAAATAAGGATTGAGTCCTGGAGTTTTGGATAAAAATACAGTATACGGGGTTCCTTCGAGTCCTGAA
>CAZTIJ010000025.1:3471-18184 GCA_964613365.1 uncultured Clostridiaceae bacterium
TGAAAAATGAATAAAACCAAAGGAGGAGTTTACATGAGTGAATTATTTTTTACGAAAAAACACGAATGGGTGAAAGTGGAGGGTGGACAGGCCACCGTGGGGATCAGTGATTATGCCCAGGAGCAGTTGGGAGACATCGTATTTATCGAGCTTCCCGCTGTGGATGAAGACATCGAACAGGGGGATGAGTTCGGCGTGGTTGAATCGGTGAAAGCGGCTTCGGACCTGTACATGCCCATCAGCGGTAAAATTGTGGAGGTCAATGAAGAACTGGAAGATGCTCCGGAGCTTGTGAACGAAGACGCCATGGCAAACTGGATGATCAAAGTGGAAATGACGAAAAAAGAAGAATTGGAAGACCTCTTATCGGAAGATCAGTACAAAGATTATTTAGAGGAGGAGTAAATTATGTTTCCTTATATAGCCAACACTCCCCAAGATGAAAAGGATATGCTACAGGCCATTGGCTTTGATTCCATTGAAGCGTTTTTTGAAGACATTCCCGAAGGCCTTCGGCTAAACCGGGATTTAAACCTTAAGCCCGCCATGACGGAAGCGGAAATCAAAGTGCATATGGAAAATCTCGGCGGAAAAAACCAAGGAAAGGAACTGGTGAACTTTCTTGGGGGCGGAGTTTATGATCGACATATTCCCTCGGTGATCAACCACGTAATCTCACGCTCCGAGTTTTACACCGCCTACACCCCCTATCAACCGGAGATCAGTCAGGGAACCTTGCAGGTCATCTTTGAATACCAGACCCTGATCACCAATTTAACGGGGATGGAGGTATCCAATGCTTCCCTGTACGACGGAGCCAGCGCCGTGGCGGAGGCCGCCTTTATGGCAGTGGACAAAACCCGGAATAAGGAGATCATTGTACCGGATAATATTCATCCCAACACCCTAAGGGTGCTCAAAACCTATCTAAGGTTCAAAGATTTGGAGCTTGTGGTGATTCCCACAGAGGAAGGGACCTTCTCAAAGGCGGCATTAGAGGAAAAAATCAGTAAGAACACCGCAGGGGTACTGGTGCAAAACCCCAACTTCTTCGGATTGCTGGAGGATGAAATTGAGGAGATTGTAGAGCTTACCCATAAAAACAAAGCCCTACTGATCATGAGCGTGGATCCCATTACATTGGGAGTATTGAAGTCCCCGGGAGAATACGGTGCAGACATCGCCGTGGGGGATGGCCAGTCCCTAGGGAACGGTCTGAACTTCGGCGGACCCTACTTTGGATTTATGGCGGCAACGAAGAAACTGATTCGTAAAATGCCCGGACGCATTGCGGGAAAAACCGTGGACAAAGACGGAAAACGAGGCTTTGTCCTGACCCTTCAAACCAGAGAACAGCACATACGAAGGGAAAAGGCCACATCCAATATTTGTACCAATCAAGCCCTGAATGCCTTGGCGGCCAGTGTGTACATGGTGGCCCTGGGGAAAAAGGGAATCGGAGAAGTGGCAACCCAAAGCGCCCAGAAAGCCCACTACCTGTACAATCAAATCCTGGAAAAAACCGCCTTTAAACCGGTATACGATAAGCCCTTCTTTATGGAGTTCGCCATAACCGGCGACATGCCTGCAGCAAAAGTCAAAGAAGCCTTGTTGAAAGAGGGAATACTGGGAGGCATCGAACTTCGTATATGCGGTGACCAATTTCAAAATGGTCTCTTAGTAGCGGTAACCGAGAAGCGTACAAAGGAAGAAATGGATAAATTTGTTCAGGTATTGGAGGGATTAAAATGAAAACATACGATAGCTTAATTTTTGAACTTTCCAACGAGGATCGAAGAGCCTTTGAAATCCCTAAGAGTGATGTGCCGGAAGAATCCTTAGAAAGCTTTTTGCCCAAGGAAGCCCTGCGGGAAGAAGCTCCGGAGTTGCCCCAGGTCAGTCAGGTGGATTTAATGCGACACTATACCAACCTGTCAAACCGCAACTATGGACTGGATACCGGATTTTATCCTCTGGGCTCCTGCACCATGAAATACAATCCCAAGATTAATGAAGATATGGCCAGAATCCCCAGCTTTAGTGAAACGCACCCCATGCAGGATGAGGCCCTGGTCCAAGGAAACCTTGAGCTGATGGATAATTTGGATCAGATGCTCTGCGAAATTACCGGCATGGATAAAATGACCCTGCAACCCATTGCGGGCTCCCACGGGGAAATGCTGGGATTGATGTTGATGAAAGCCTATCATGCAGACAAAGGAGATACTAACCGAAAAAAGATCATCGTTCCCGACTCTTCCCACGGAACCAATCCGGCCAGTGCGGCCATGGCGGGTCTTGATGTGGTAACCATCGAATCCAAGGAAAACGGTGAGGTGGATCTCGATGCATTAAAAGAAGCTTTGGGCGAGGATGTGGCGGGATTAATGCTTACCAATCCCAATACCCTGGGTCTTTTTGAAAAGCAGATTCAGGACATTGCCAAACTGGTGCATGAGGCGGGAGGTCTCCTTTACTATGACGGTGCCAATACCAATGCCATTATGGGAATTACCCGACCGGGGGACATGGGGTTTGATATCGTCCACTTGAATCTACACAAAACTTTTACCACTCCCCACGGCGGCGGTGGTCCCGGAAGCGGCCCCGTTGGGGTGAAGGAACGACTGGTCCCTTATCTGCCGGTACCTCTGGTAGAGAAGAAGGAAGAAGGATATCGTCTGAACTATGACCATCCGAAATCCGTAGGAAAAATCACAAACTATTACGGGAACTTCGGAATTTACCTTCGGGCCTACGTTTATATTTTAAGTATGGGCTACAACGGATTGAAGCGTGCCAGTGAAGTGGCGGTGCTCAATGCCAATTATGTGATGTACTCTCTGCGGGAGCATTTCAATTTGGCCGTGGACCGACCCTGCAAGCATGAGTTTGTCCTTGCGGGCATCAACAGGGATATTGCGGAAATGCCCACGGTGAACATCGCAAAAAGGCTGTTGGATTACGGGCATCATCCACCAACCGTATATTTCCCCTTGATCGTAAATGAAGCCCTGATGGTGGAACCGACGGAAACCGAGTCTAAGGAAATGCTCGATGATTTTATTCAGGCCATGAAGGACATTGTGGAAGAATCCAAAAATGATCCGGAGCTTGTGAAAACCGCTCCCCATACCACGCCGGTACGAAAGCTGGACGAGGTGGGAGCCGCAAGGAATCCTATCGTGCGGTGGGAACCGGAAGAATAATAGAATAAGGCGGTGTCAGTTTCAATGAAAGACGTAATTGTAATTGGAGGCGGTCCCGGAGGATACGTAGCAGCCATACGTGCTGCACAACTGGGAGCCGACGTGACAGTAATCGAAAAAGAAGACCTGGGAGGCACTTGCCTGAACAAGGGTTGTATTCCCACTAAAGCGCTGTTCAAAAATGCGGAGATGATTCATTCCATCGGCATGATGAAAGAGTTTGGGGTGAATCTTCAGGGCGGGTTTACCATCGATATCCCCCAAATCCATAAAAGAAAAGAGGAAGTGATCTTTAAGCTTGTGGACGGAGTCCGAAGAATTCTGAACTCCTATGACAACGAAACAGTCAATCGGAATGACACCATTAAGGATCGGAACAGGGTAGCGGTTCACAAAAATGATGGAGACACCGTGGATCTTGAGACGAAAAACATGATCATTGCAACGGGAGCCACTCCTTTCATACCGGAAAACCTAAAGGTGGATCATCCCGGTATTATGACCAGCGATGAAATCATCAACTTTGATCACATCCCCAAGTCCCTTTTAATTATCGGGGGTGGGGTCATCGGCATGGAGTTCGCCAATATTTTCCACGCCATGGGTACCGAGGTCCACGTGGTGGAGCATAACGAACGGATCCTTCACCGCCTGGACAGTGACTTATCCAAAAGACTGCAGGCCTATGTGAAAAAGCAGGGAATGAAAATTCACAACCACGCCCTGGTTAAGGAGCTGAACCCTAGGGAAGACGGCAACATCGAGGTCATCGGTGAGAAAAAAGGAAAAGAGCTGAACGTAACTTGTGAGAAGGTGTTGGTCGCCGTAGGGCGAAGGCCGAATCTCAAAGGTATGAATTTAGAAGCCCTGGGGGTTCATCACTCCCCAAGGGGCATTGAAGTCAACGAAAATTACGAAACCAATGTGGAAGGCATCTATGCCATAGGGGATGTGACCGGAGGCATCATGCTTGCCCATGAGGCCTCGCACCATGGAATCATTGCGGCGGAGGCGTCGATGAATAAGCGCATAACCCACAACGGATCCACCATTCCCAGTGCTATTTTCACTTCGCCGGAAGTGGCCACCGTTGGCCTTAGTGAAGAGGAAGCCAAAAAGAAAAAACTGGATTACGTTACTTCGAAATTTATGTTCGGCGGAAACGGAAAAGCCTTAGCCATGGGAGATACCCAAGGATTCATTAAAGTCATCGCCAATGGGGATACCATTGTAGGGGTTCACATTATGGGTCTGAATGCATCGGATTTAATACACGAAGGTGTCCTTGCCGTAAGCAAAGGCATGCGAATCGATGACATCACCGGAACCGTCCATGCCCACCCCACCATGAGTGAAGGATTCGCCGAGGCGGTAATGGGCCTTAAAGGGGCTTCCATCCATGCCCTGGCTTCAAAGAAAAAATAATAAGGGCGTTTACCAAAGGATAATAAGAAAAGAAGTTGATAAAAACCCTGTATACCAAAGCTTTACTGGCTTGGTATACAGGGTTTTTCTTTCCTCAAGGCATTTATTTGGCCGGAAACGTTGTATTGTTTGAAAATTTATTATAAAATGAAAATAATCGTATTAAAAAAACTTTATAGACGGCGGTATATATTTATATCGAAACAAAAAGCATGTACAATCAAAGGGGGTGGGTCCTTAGGGACCAAGCGTATGAGTGTGGAAATCATCAAAAACTTTCGAGAAAAAATGGTGGACAATGTGTCCCGGGTGATCATCGGAAAAGAGGAAATCATCGAGTTGTTGACCGTGGCCTTTATTTGCGACGGACACGTGCTTCTGGAGGATGCTCCGGGACTGGGGAAAACCAAACTGGTTCGCTCCTTTGCCAAGACCATCGGCTCTGAATTTAAGCGAATTCAGTTTACGCCGGATTTACTGCCCTCGGATTTGACGGGGATTCATTTTTATAACCAGAAAACCCTGGAGTTCGAGTTTCGCCCGGGGCCCATGTTTGCCAATGTAATCCTGGCCGATGAAATAAACCGGGCCACCCCAAGAACCCAGTCCAGTTTACTGGAGGCCATGGAAGAGCATCAGATCACCGTGGACGGGGTCACCCGTAGCCTGGGAAATCCCTATATGGTACTGGCCACCCAGAACCCCATAGAAACCCACGGAACCTTTCCTCTGCCCGAAGCCCAGCTGGACCGATTTTTCATGCGGATTTCCCTGGGATACCCCTCCCGCCAGGAGGAGTTGGCCATTGTGGACAGAAATCTTGAAACCGATCCCTTGGAAGCTCTGGAGGAAAAAGTGGAAACGGGGGAAATAGAAGCCCTTCGACAGGCCTATAGGAAAGTGTCGGTGTCGGAGGATGTACGGAATTACCTGATGGATATTATTGAAAAAACCCGGGAGGATCAGCGCCTATTATACGGGGTCAGTCCAAGGGGGACCATTGCCCTTTATAAGGGGGCCCAGGCCTATGCTGCCCTTCGGGGAAGGGATTTTATGATCCCCGAGGACGTCAAAACCATGGCCCGCTATATTTTAAACCATCGAATCGGATACAAGGGCTCCTTTAAGAATCGCCATTTATACGACGGGATTGAAAAAATATTAATGGACATTGATGCTCCCACGGAAAGCAAAGTAGGATAGGGGGGAGGATATGATTCAGTTATTGATGATCATCATGGTCCTGGGTTTACTATTTAATCAGTATACAAAGGAATACAGTCTGGAAAAACTGGATTTTCGAAGGGAAATCAAGGATATTATTCTGGAAATAGATGAACCTTTTTACATCGACAGTGTGGTGGAAAATCGGAAATGGCTGCCCCTGTCATTTTTGCAGGTAAAGGAAAAGTATCCCAAGCATTTTGAGTTTGTTCACAAAAGCAATGTTCAGGATATCGGCCTTTCCAAGGTCCACACCATGACCCTAAGTCTTCTGCCCTACCAACGAATCACCAGAAGTTATCAGTTGGTGGCCCGCAGACGGGGAAGACATTTTCTTCATGAAGCCATCCTCATATCCGGAGACTTTATCGGACTCCATACGGTGAGTCGGATTTTCGATCACCAGAGCCAGGAAGTGGTGGTGCTGCCCAAGGCTTTGGAACTCAGCCGTGAGCTGGAGCCCTATGGAAACTACTACGGGGATATCTCCGTCAATCGATGGATCATTGAAGATCCCATTATCAACCGGGGACTTCGGGAATACACGGGGAACGAGCCGGAAAAGCATATTCACTGGGCATCCAGTCTTAAATCCGGGGAACTTTTGGTAAAGAATTTCGACTACACCACGGACCATTCGGCGGTGGTGGTACTGAACACCGCCATGAGCAAGTACACCTGGGGCAAAAAAGATCCGGAGAAAATCGAAAAATGCTTCTCCCTTACCCGAAGCATTCTGGAAGAATTTGAATCCACCGGGATTCCCTATGGTATGGCCTCCAATGTGGGAACCATTCACCAGTATTTTGGAAAAACCCTGACGGACATCGGATATGGTCCGGGGCACCTGCGAAGCCTTTTGGAATCCTTAGGACGGGCGGAGTATTATTCCAGAAGTTCCTTTGGGGACCTGTTAACAGAGCTGAAGGAAGGGCAAAAGGAAAGCCGGACCTACGTGCTGGTGACTCCGGGGCTAATCGAAGAGGATCTGTATGGACTGAAGGCTCTTCAGGAAGCTTCCGGGAAGGTGATACTGATTACCCTAAGCCGGGATTTGTTGGAGGAAATATCACCGAGGATTGAAACCTACCGGGTTTCAATGGAGGATTAAGGAGTGTGGCCATGGAAAAAATAAAAACCTTAACCCTGGTGCATTTAATCAATATCCTATGCCTATTGTTTATGGTGGGCAACGTGTTTTTACGACTGTTTTATGACGGGAACCACTATGGAGGACTTTTTCTCTGGGCCCTGGGGATGAGCGCTACTGCAGTGTATGTCAAAGGGAAAACCCGGTATTTCGGTGGGCTGTTGCTCCCCTGGGTGCTGGCACCGCTGTTGATCGGTTTGCCCTTATACCAAATCCTCTATGCAGGGATCATCGGGATTTTCATGTTGACCCTTCTGTATAAGAATATGGAAGAACCCCATTATGACCGCATTGAGTTTGAGTTCGGGGTGGGGATGGGGATCGCCGGCGTTCTTTGGTTTTTCATCCTGCTGATGGGAGGCATCCCACTGTTTAATAACGTTGCGGCGGGATATTTGTTGATTTATATTCTCTCCGGGGTGCTGATGCTTCGTAGTCTTCGGTATCTAGAGCATAACGGGGATAAGGAACAGCTAAAGAAAATCAACCTTCGTTCCATGGGCATCATTGTGGGTCTCAGCATTGTTCTAAGCACCGAAGGTTTTATGAGACTGTTTCACCAGGGACGAAGTTTGTTGTGGATGGGCTATAACCGGTTGATTGATTTGGTCCTATGGGTACTATACTGGCCCGTTTATTATCTTGGAACCTTTATTAACTACATCGTTGAAGCCATTATGCAGGAGCCCCAGGGTTTTTCCGAGGAGGGGGCACAGGGCGTTGGGGGAGACATGCAGGAAATTCACGAGAGTTTACGGGGAGCTCCGGGAGCGGGCAGCCCCATGGTTCGTGTTCTCATCGCCGTGGCACTCCTTGGGGCAGTGCTGTTTATTCTGTATAAGATCTATACGAAAAAAGCCATGTCCCGGGGGATCCGTGAGACCTACCGGGAAAACAAAGAGGTGATTTTGCCGAATAAAGACCGAAATCTTTGGAAGGCCATTAAAAACCGATTAAAGCCGAAATCCAAGGAAGACCGAATTCGCATGTACTATCAGGACTTTTTAGGGACGCTGAAAGAAAAAGGAGTCGTATTGTTGCCTTCGGATACGACCCTGGATTTTCAGCGAAAGGGGGAGGCCTATTTTGGCAAGGAAGAGCTATCCTTATTTCGAGAGATTTATCTTCAGGCCCGATACGGGGGAAAAGCGATTGATCAGGCAACCTACAAAAGGGCAAAAAACATCCATGAAAACCTGATGAAAAGGGAAGAGTAAATTCATTTTTCCTGTTTTCATAAAGCAACATCGAAAGGTTGCAAAAGGGAAGAATTCAATCCTAACAAAAACCGAAGTTCTGAAATTCAGAACTTCGGTTTTTTCTTTCATCAAGGGAGCACAAGTTTTAAGGGGTATTAAAATGTTCGAGGAAAACTTCACGGGCTTTGCCGATCATATATAAGGACCCTACGGCTAAGATCATATCCTTGGAAGCCGTCGATTCCAAAGCTTTTAGCCCTGCTTTGGGAATCGAGGGCTCTACCATGATCTCCACCGGGTACCTCTGAAGTTTTTCTTTTAATTTTACGGGATCCATCCCCCGGGGATTTAAGGGTTTGGTAACAACGACCCGGTTTACGAGAGGGATCACTTCTGACAGGAAACCGTCCACATCCTTATCCTCCAGCATGGCAAGGATCAACGTGATGGAATAACCACCACAGTGGGCTTTTAACGTATGGGCTAAGGATTTTGCGGCCGCCACATTGTGGGCGCCATCGATCACGGTGAGAGGATGCAGTCCTAAAATTTCCATGCGGCCAGGCCACTTTGTATCAAAGAGGCCTTTGATGGTTTTATGAGAAGCGAGGGAGATGACTCTCCTTTCTTCAAGAACCGCCATAGCCAGCAAAGCTGTAGCCCCATTGAATACCTGATGTTTCCCCGACAGTTGAATTTTCATCTTGGAAAAATGAACAGGAGGAAGGGGCGTAAAGTCCACCGAGAAGCACTGTTCCGTTAATGAGCTGTTGTGTAGGAACACCCGCTCAGGATCAAGGGAATACAACGGGCTCTTTAGGCTACAGGCAATATGTTGAAGTACTTCGTTGACTTCCTGTTCCTGGGGAGAAACCACCACCGGGGAACTTTTTTTTATAATGCCTCCCTTATGATAGGCAATTTCTTTTAATGTGTTGCCGAGAAAACGGGTATGATCCAAACCGATTTGTGAGATGATGGAAAGCACGGGTTTTTCAATAACGTTCGTAGCGTCTTCCCGTCCTCCCAGACCGACTTCCAGGATTACAAAGTCCAGGGGCCTTCGGGCAAAATACACAAAGGCCAGGGCCACGTAAATTTCAAATTCCGTAGGATGGGGACTTCTTCTTTGGAGGATTTTCTCTACGGCGTCTTCCACTTCCTTTAGGGAATGTTCAAAGTCTTTTTGGGGGATCGGCTCTCGGTTGTATTGAATCATTTCTCGTGGGTCTTCAAAATAGGGAGAGGTGAAAAGCCCTATACGATACCCATGTTCCATGAGTATACCCTGACAGAAAGAAGCGATGGAACCTTTACCGTTGGTTCCGGCAATATGAATTACCCGGAGTTTTTTTTCGGGACGGCCCAACTCCGAAAGTAAGGCCTTGATGGTATCCAGTCCGAGGATACTACCGTACTTCTGAGCTCGGGAAATAAGAGGAGAAAACTTTTGATGGTTCATGGGGAACCTCCCTTGTTATGAAATAGAGGAAAGTCCTCTATTAGCAGAGGACTTTCCTGAGGGTTTTACCTGTGATTGAAAACAGAACTAAAGTTTTAGGGTACTGTTCTTAAAAGATTCAAGAACAGTGGACAGCGTTACAATGACCACCGTGGTAATTACTGCGATCAGCCCATAAATAACCGCTCGTACAGGCAGAAGTACTAAATATGCATCGCCCAGAATCGTGGATGCCCAGTAGGTATCCAAAGTAAGGTTGACAAGTAAAAAAATCAAAAGAGTTGCTACAACCGTATTCAACAAAGTAAAGGTTTTTTTCTTATCCAACTTATTGCGGGTAAACCATACAACCATTCCGGGAATCATCCCTACTAATACTGCACTTAAAGTAAATCCCGGGTGAAATCCCAATCCGCTTACCGCAACACCGACAATATCTTGAATAAAACCGGCCAGGGCCCCGGCAAAGGGTCCAAAAAGCATGCTGGCGATAACGATGGGTATTCTGGCTACGCCGATTCTCAGGGTGGGGTTTGCAAAAATCATGGATAGCTGACCGATAATCACGGACATGGAAACCAGTAGGGCGCATGTAACTAAGGCTTTAATCGGAAGTCGGGAGCTCGATTTTTTCGACACACCGGACTTCTGTGTTTTTTGGTTGTGAACCATAACGGTCACCTCCTTTCTCTTAAGTTAGGCATGGAAGCTCCAACATTAAGAGAAATTTGGTGAGATCTCCAATGGTGGAGCAGCGGAAGCGTCGTTACAACGCGATAAGAATCTTCGTTTAGAAGCAACTTCCCATCTTCTAACACTTAACGCATAACGACTACTCTGCCCACGGATTCAACTTCATAATATCCCTTTCGCATCAAAAAGTAAAGGGAAGGAAAGAAAAAAACCGAACAATCAGAATAATGCGAGGGATTAACAAGGAGCCTTTTCTTCTCCCCGTTCGGCGATCAGCTTATCCCCCAGGGCATCGGCGATGGTTGCACATTTTTCAAGATCTTCCTCATTAGGAGAGGAGGTTGCTTCCACGGAGTCCTCCACCAGTTCCCATTTGATGTTTTCGGCGAACTGCTTCAGGGAGGATACCCCGCCGCCGCTCCAGGATGCGGTTCCGAAAATCCCCAGGTAGCGATTTTTCAGCTGGGAGTTCTCAATCTTATGCACCACGGTCTGCATTGCGGGGAACAGGCCGGTATTGTAGGCGCAGCTACCCAAAAGCACGCCTTTAAAGCGCCAGATATCACTGATAATATAGGATACATGGGTTTTGGAGGCATCATAGATCCGAATGTTTTTAATTCCTTTTTCCGAAAGACGTCGGGCCATTAAATCCGCCATTTTCTGTGTGTTTCCATACATGGATCCGTAAACGATCACCACCCCTTCTTCGGTTTCCGCCCGGGACCATCGATCATAGTAATTTACGATGCAGGCCGGATCCTTTCGCCAAACAGGTCCGTGGGTGGAGGCGATAACGTGAAGGGGAATTTCTGCATCCTGAAGTTTTTTAATGGCCCGCTGTACCATGGGGCCGAACTTTCCTACAATATTGGAATAGTAACGGCGGATCTCGTCCATGTAAAACTCCAGATTCACCTCGTCGTCAAAGATCCCTCCGTCCAGGGAGCCGAAACCTCCGAAGGCATCCCCGGAAAACAATATGCCCTGGCGCATTTCATAGGTCATCATGGTTTCCGGCCAGTGAACCATGGGGGTCATGAAAAATTTCAGCTCGTGTTTCCCAAGGGACAGGGTGTCCCCGTCCTTTACTTCGTGGTAGGGGCTTAGATCCCCGTAGAAGTTTTCAATAAAACCGAAGGTTTTTTTGTTTCCCACAATTTCCACATTGGGATAGCGTTGGCGGATATCCTTAATGGCCCCCGAATGATCCGGCTCCATATGGTTGATGATTAAGTAATCAACCTCCCGCTCTCCAAGAATGCCTTCGATTTTTTTGATAAAGGCGTCCATCTTGGTGTTCTTAACGGTGTCGAATAAGGCCACCTTTTCATCCACAATCAGATAGGAATTGTAGGAAACCCCTCGATCCAAGGGCCAGAGGTTCTCAAAAAGTCTGGTCTCCCGATCGTTGACACCTACAAAATACACATCCTTACAAATTTGGTCCGTATGAATCATATAATCCCTCCTAAAATAGTATTTTCATACCCTGATTTACAGACTGTAATCCTGTGTTTATTATAACATGTTCTGGGAGAATGAAAATATGTTTTCATTTCGGTTTTTTTTGGTATAATAACACTACAACAAAAGTGTACCTTAACAATATAGCAGGAAACTTAAAGGCAGGAGGAATTATTATGAAAACATTAATCGCCTATGGAACCAAGTATGGAACCACCCGTAAGGCGGCGGAAAAAATTGCGGAAAAAATCCCGGAAGCAGTGGATATGGTGAATTTAAAAGAGGAAAAAATCAATGATGTATGCAGTTATGATGTGATTCTGATCGGAGCTTCCGTTTATGGAGGAAATATACAACGAGAGGTACGAAGTTTCTTTGACCAGCATAAGGAGGATTTGGTCGCCAGGCCCTATGGCCTTTTCATTGCCGCAGGCAATGACTTGGAGGTAAAGAGAAATTACCGGGTATATGTGGGAAAAACCATTTATGATCATGCGGAAATCCGGGAATACATCGGATTTAGCTACGATTTTTCGAAAATGAATTTCTTTGAAAAAACCATCATCAAGAAAGTGGCCAAAGTCAAGGAAAATACGGAAAATTTAGACGGAGAGGGAATAAACAGGATCGTAAACTGGGTGATGGAAGTGAAAAATCGCAGGGAGGCACCGACGGAGAAGGTGGACTCCACAGAAAAAATGGATAATGATCGATGAAAGGTAGGGAACAGGATGAAGTTAAGAAAAATCCTTCAAGGGGTTGAAACCATAGGAAATGGAGAAAACCAAAACATTGAAATTACTGGTCTTAGTTATCATTCCAAAGAGACGGAAGAGGGAAACCTGTTTTTTTGTATCAAAGGCTATGAAACCGACGGGCATCAATACCTACAACACGCGGTGAACAATGGGGCCGTGGCCGCGGTGGTGGAAGATATTCAACCAGGCATTGCCGTCCCCCAGATAAGGGTGAAAAATAGCCGGGTGGCCCTGGCAAGAAGTGGAGCCAACTTTTATGATCATCCTTCAAAGAAGCTGAATACCATTGGAATTACAGCAACCAACGGAAAGACCACCACCTCTTTTATGGCCCATAAGATATTAAAGGACCGGCAGTTGGAAGCGGGGATCATCGGTACGGTAATGGTACAGTATGGGGATCAAAAAATCCCCTCTCTGCTTACCACCCCGGAATCCCTGGATCTACAAAAGCATTTTAGCAACATGGTCAGGGAGAAAGTATCCCATGTAACCATGGAGGTATCCTCCTCGGCCCAGGAGCTTCACCGGGTGGAAGGGGTGGATTTTGATATCGTAACCTTAAACAATATTTCTCGGGAACACATCGACTCCCACGGAAGTTTCCAGCGGTACTTTGAAGTGAAGTCCCGGCTGATAACAAGGGCAAAAGAAGACAGTGCGGCGGTATTGAACCTGGATGATCCATATTCCAAGGGCTTAATGAACAAGACGAAGGCCAAGGTCTTCACCTTCGGAATCGAAGATGCCGGGGGGGATTTTTCCGTCAAAGACCTGGATCTTTCCACGGGGAGAGGGGTTTTCACCCTGGTGGTTCAACGGGATCTCCAACACAAAGGGGTGCTTATTCCCAGGGGTGAAATCAAGATCAATCTTTCGGTACCGGGGTTTCATTCTGTGTACAACAGCGTGGTAGCGGCGATCATCGGCCTGCTTTCGGGGGTGGATAAAGAAGGGATCCAAAAGTCCTTAAAAGCCTTTCGAGGGGTGGAACGCCGTTTTGAGTTTATCTATGAAGAGGCCTTTAAAATTGTGGACGACCATTTTGCCAATGGGGGAAACATCCATATGACCCTGGGGACCTTAAAGGAAATGAACTATAACAAACTCCATGTACTCTATGCCATCCGGGGAAAACGGGGGATCGCGGTGAATAAAGAAAACGCCGAAGCCCTGGTACAGTGGTTGCCGAAACTCGGGGTGGACGAGCTTTTGGCCACCGAAAGCCGATCCCACGTGATGGAAAAAGACCGGGTAACCCAAGAGGAACGCCGAGTTTTTCAGGAAGTGACCCGGAGGGCGGGCATACCCACCACCATCATTAAAGAACTGCCTCAGGCCATTGAAGCGGTGCTCCAAAAGGCCGAGGCGGGAGATGTGGTCCTGCTTGCGGGATGCCAGGGAATGGATTACGGCGGAGAGATTGCCCTGCGCCTTCTTGTCCAGGGAAAGCCCCCGGCGGAGCAGCAACGGATTTTAGCCCCCTTACAGGACCGGGTGGCGGGAATTGAACAGCGTCCCGAAAAAGAGGCCCCCTCCTCGTAAAGGATTTGTTCCAATGAAAATAAGAAAACCCCCGTATCTTTTGATACGGGGGTTGATTGTGATGCTGTTATTTTTGCATGCTTTCAATGAACCAAAGCTGCTTTTTGTAAAACTCCACATGTTCTTCGAACATGCCTACGGCAACGAAATCCCCTTTTTCATCGGCTTCGTTTCGAATTTCCACTGCCAGAGCGTTCATCAGTTCAAGATCTTCTTTCAGATGATCCAGTACTTCCTGGGTTTTGTAAGTGGTTTCGCTGAGCTCTTTCATGGTGGTGTTTTCCAGGTAATCCGAAAGTTTTGCTAAGGGCTCTCCGCCGTTCATTTTAATATACTCGGCAACATCATCGTACTTTTGGAATACGTCGTCATAAAGTTCCTCGGTGAAGTTGTGAAGGGACACAAACTGCACGCCGATCACATTCCAGTGCAGGTTGTGAAGCTTTACGTTCCACACCGCTAAGTTTGATAAATACACGTTTAATTTTTCCATTGATTCATTACCTCCATTTTTCTTTGTTTTTTTGTTTTTCTATACTATAATAATAACAATAGGCATAAACTCTTTCCAGACACAAATT
>CAZTIJ010000026.1:0-9211 GCA_964613365.1 uncultured Clostridiaceae bacterium
AACACGATTGATATGCTCAAGACTTCTTTTTTGTGTGCGTTGCAGGTAGTCAATCAAAATACCTGAGGCCATGGTTTCCAATGTATTGTCAATGAAACCCATGCTTTCAATGTTATCAACCTGAAAATGGGTCTTTAATCGTTTTTTTACGCCATCGAGATCAAGATTCCATTCGTCAATCGCTTCCCCATGAATATTTAAAGACTTTATATAATCCAAAAGATTGTTTCCATGGGCATCCTTTTCATAAAAAGAATAAATGATCTCTTTTGGAGCGATTTTTCCTAGTTCATCCTTAATGATTTGTAAAGTCTTATTATCCTTTGCTGGATAATGGGTGGCATAGAAGTCTCCGGTAGATATATCCGTATAGGATAGTCCAAATCCTTTTTGGTTACTGTATAAAGCGACTAAATAGTTGTTTTTCTTCTCCTCCAACAGGTTCGTATCGATTAATGTGCCGGGGGTGATAACCCTGACTACATCCCGTTTTACAATTCCTTTTGCTTCAGATGGATCTTCCATTTGTTCACAGATCGCAATTTTATAGCCTTTATCCACAAGGCGATCGAGGTAATTGCTAACAGAATGGTACGGAACTCCGCACATGGCAGCTTTTTCTTCTTGTCCACAATCGCGGGCGGTCAAGGTGATTTCTAATTCCCTTGCAGCGGTTTTAGCGTCTTCAAAAAACAATTCGTAAAAATCCCCTAATCTAAAAAAGAGTAGGGAATCGGGATATTGTTCTTTTAAATCGAGATACTGTTTCATCATTGGTGTAAGTTTTTTCATTATACAAAAGCCTCCTTACCGTTGGAGTTTACAGATTTTCAATATCAGGAGTCTACAATGACTCCATTAAATGAATAGGTTTTCGCCTCGGTTATTTTCACAGTCAAAATTTCCCCGATCCGGTTTTCCTCTCCGGGGAAATTCACGGTTTTACTTGTTTCCGTACGTCCTGTGAGAATCCTTTTGTTCTTTTTACTCAGTCCTTCCACCAGCACTGAGACTTTTTGGTTTAAATATTTTTGGTTGTTTTCATAAGCAGTAGCATCGATCAGCTTTTTTAACCTCTGAAATCGGGATTTCTTCTCGTCCTCTGGAACTTGGCCGTTCTTAGATGCTGCAGGAGTCCCTTCCCGAATGGAATAGAGAAACGTAAAAGCGGAATCAAACTCGGCTAACTCAGCAATTTTCAAGGTTTCTTGAAAGTCTTTCTCGGATTCATTGGGAAAACCGATGATGATATCTGTGGTTATGGAAATTCCAGGAATTTCACTGCGGATTTTTCGAACAATATTTAAATAGTCCTCCTGGGTATATTTACGATTCATTTCTTCTAATACTTTATTGCTTCCGGCTTGAAGTGGTAGGTGGATGTGATTACATATTTTGGAATGCTTTGCCATGGTATCAATCAACTTATCCGATAAATCCTTCGGGTGGGAAGTCATAAAACGTATGCGTTCAATTCCTGATATTTTTGCGACTTCTTTTAGCAAATCCGAAAAATCCACTTCTGCTTTTAAGGTTTTACCATAGGAATTGACATTTTGTCCGAGGAGCATGATCTCTTTGCTTCCCTTTGCAGTCAAATCTTTGATTTCCAGTAAAATATCATGGACCTGTCTACTCCGCTCTCTTCCCCGGGTATAAGGGACAATACAATAGGAACAAAAGTTATTGCAACCATACATAATATTGACGAAGGACTTGGTTCCATAGCGGCGATTTACCGGAAGACCTTCAATTATTTCTCCCTCCTGATTCCATACATCTACAATAGCTTCCTTATTAGTCAATGTTTCTTTCAATAGATGGGGAAAGTTATGAAGGTTATGGGTCCCAAATATCAGGTCCACATGGGGATACGTTTTTTGGATATGTTTTACTACATGATCCTGTTGCATCATGCAACCGCATACTGCTATAATTAATTCTTCATGTCTTTTTTTTAGGTGTTTTAAGGCCCCAAGCTTGCCATACACTTTCAGTTCCGCATTCTCTCTTACACAGCAGGTGTTAAATATAATCAAATCCGCACTTTCCCTGGATTCCGTTTTTCCGTAACCCATTTCGGTTAAAAAACCCTCAAGTTTTTCAGAATCATGTTCATTCATCTGGCAACCGTAGGTTTCAATTAAATATTTTTTCTCTTCCCCGGTTTCAATTTCATGAAAACGATTGTTCTCCTTTAGGGTATTGATAATTTCGTTTATATTTGTAACAGGTCCGTCAATAGTAGTGTTTCTTTTCAATTAAAATCCTCCTTAGAATCTAGCCCATATGTTAATTTCATCTAACAATTATAACATAAATCCCTTGGAAAATCATGAAGGGTTTTATTACACCCTAGAGGAGGGGTGAATACTTTAAGAGTTGTTAATTATCCTTTATTGCTTATGCATAGGACCAATCATTGAACTCCTATGATTAATAAAAATCCCTTAGTATAATACTAGGATTTTTATTATAATCATGTTATGATAGAATTGTTAGGTTTATGAATTAACAAATTACTGGGAGGGATGAACATGCAATTATCATCAAGAATTACGTCTATGCAAGAATCACCGATTCGTAAGTTGGTACCCTATGCCACTAAAGCAAAGGCTGAAGGAAAAAATGTATTTCACTTAAACATTGGACAACCGGATATTGAAACACCAAAATCCTTTATGGAATCAATACGAAACTTTGACCAGAAGGTAATTGCCTATAGTTTTTCTGAAGGAATGCCAGAACTGATCGAAGCCATGATTGATTACTATAAAAAGTATGATATGCATTATGAAAAGGATGAGATCATCATTACAAACGGTGGTTCTGAGGCCCTATTATTCTCAGTAATAGCTACTATGGATCCCGGTGATGAAGTATTGGTGCCGGAGCCTTTCTATACCAATTATAATGGATTCACTTCAGCGGTGGACGTTAGCGTATCTCCGATTACGACCAGTGCTGAAGACGGCTTTCACCTACCCAAACGAGAAACCATTGAAGAGCTTATCAAACCAAAAACCAAAGCAATCATGCTTTCCAATCCCGGAAATCCTACGGGAGTCGTATACACTAAGGAAGAAGTGGAAATGTTAGCAAGTTTAGCAAAAGAGTATAATCTTTTCATTATTGCCGATGAAGTTTACAGGGAGTTCGTGTACGATGGGCTAGAGTTCACCAGCTTTGGAAACATGAAAGATATCCAAGATCGAGTAATTATTGTGGACAGTGTTTCAAAAAGGTACAGTGCCTGTGGTGCTCGGATCGGTTCCGTTGCATGCAAGAATAAAGAGTTGATCGCACAGATTTTAAAGCTTGCTCAGGGAAGACTATGTGTCGCAACACTGGAACAAGTCGGAGCAACAGCTCTTTACAAAACCGAGCAATCCTATTTTAAAAATGTAAATGAAGAGTATGACCGTAGAAGAAATATTATGATGGAGGCATTAAACAATATGCCTGGAGTTTTTTGTAAGAAGCCTACCGGAGCTTTTTATGTGAATGCAAAACTGCCAGTGGATGATGCGGAGAAGTTTGTAACCTGGTTGTTAAAGGATTTTGAGTTAGAGGGCGATACGGTAATGATGGCCCCGGCCGAAGGGTTCTACTCCACTCCCGGTCTTGGTAAAGATGAAGCTCGAATTGCCTATGTTCTTAAGGAAGATGATTTGAAGCGAGCGATGGAAGTTTTAAAAGCGGGATTAGAACAATACCCAGGAAAAACAGTTTAGTGCTATCACCCATTTAACCATCAATTAGATAAAAAAACAGCTAAAAAACGCTTTTGCCAGACCATAAGCCGGTAAAAGCGTTTTTTATATTGCTTTCTTTGCTACTCTGATTACTCTGCTCTAAATTTCAAGACCCCTAGTGTTAAAAGTTAAAGTTCGTGGCTAACAGTCTTATACTATAGGTTATCGCTCCTAGAACATCCTTCACAGAAACCATTTCGCAGGTGCTGTGAATATACCTTGTAGGAATGGAAAGCACACTGGAAGGCACTCCTTCCTTTGATAAATGAATGGCGCCGGAATCCGTACCTCCAAATTCTAAGACTTCGATTTGGTAGTCGACTTGCTGATTTTTGGCCTCCTGAATCAAATAGTTCTTTAATCCGGGATGACTGATCATGGAATTATCCTTTGCTTTAATGGCAAAACCCTCTCCCATTTTCAAGGCCATGGTTCGCGCTTTAGGTGTGTCGCCGGTCATAGTGACATCATATGCAATTCCGATATCCGGTTCCACCCGATAAGCCGCTGTTTTTGCCCCCCTTAGCCCGAGTTCTTCCTGTACTGTAAAAACAAAGTACAGATCATTTTGTGATTCCTTTAGGTTTTTAATTGTTTCCATCATAATGTAGCATCCTATACGATCATCAAGGCTTGGGGATATGATCTTATGATCGTCTATTACCGGCGGTTCGAAATACCCACAAACATCACCAATACTGACAATCTTTTCTGCATCTTCCTTAGAGTTCGCACCGATATCAATGAACATTTTATCAAGCTTTAGATCCTTAGGGGTTTCCAAATGTTCACTGCCAATAACTCCGACAACACCATTTGCAAAAACAACCCGTTGAGATAGGGAAATCGTAGGGGAAATACCACCGACATTGGTAAAGCGCAAAAAACCTTCCTTATCAATGTATGTGACCATCAGTCCGATTTCATCCATATGTCCTGCCAACATGATTTTTTTACCCGGGCCCTTCTTACGGGCGATCAAATTTCCTAAAGCGTCCACATGTAATTCATCGACGTAATCCTTGACCTCAGACTTGATAAGTTCACGAACCGCCTCTTCGTTACCGGAAGGGCCGTAGGTGGAGAGTAATGTGTCAAGAACTTTTGCATTCAATTTATCCATTATACTATGCCTCCTTTAGAAAGTTCTTCGATAAATAGTGTTAACAGTTTCTTCATTCCTTCAAAATCCCTTTCATCCATGACCGAAACCGGAGAGTGAATATAGCGACAAGGGGTGGCCACCGACAGACAAGGTGTCCCCTCTTTACTATGTTGAAATCTTCCGGCATCATTCCCCCCGAAGGAATTCCTACGGTATTGCCAGGGAATTTGATTCTTATCTGCAATAGCAGTAAGTTTATCAACCAGCCTTCGATTGTAAATAGAGGTTCGGTCCATTAAAGAGATGGCCGGGCCTTTACCAAGTTCTGTGGTTTGAAGGTGTTCTTCCACCTCGGTTAAATCTCCGCAAGTGGTGCCTTCCAACACTAAAACCAAATCAGCATCCAGATTGTTTGCCGCCACCTGGGACCCTCTAAGACCTAGTTCCTCCTGCACCGTAAAGATTCCGGTAATCTCTATAGGTAAATCCATTTTGAGCAATTCCATAACCATATAACACCCAACCCGATTATCCAAAGCCTTTGCTTTTACTTTATGATTTCCAAAGGGTTGATAGGGACTGACAAAGTTAATATAATCACCGGGTGTCACGAATTTTTCGGTTTCAGTCTTTGAATCGGTTCCTATATCAATATATAACTGATCAATAGAAAAGGCTTTTTTTCTCTCCGTAGCTTTTTGCATATGTATTGGCTTAGCACCAATCACACCGGGGATGTCTTTATCACCGATTTCCACAACCTTGGAAACTAAAATCCTTGGGTCCAGTCCGCCAACATTGGTAAATCGAATTAAACCACTATCATCGATCCCTTTGACCATAAGACCGACCTCATCCATATGGGCGGTGACTCCTAGATGAATCCCGGACTTCACACCATTTTTTACAACCAGGTTGCCTAAGCGATCAATAGTAATTTCCTTTCCCGCATCTTCCAGATTTTTTTTGATATAATTACGAACTGCTTTTTCATTGCCAGCCACACCTTTTAATTCACAAAGATCTTTTAGTAGCATAAGAAATCCTCCATTTTCTTGGAATTAAAGTGCATTACGAAATGAGACAACAGTTGACCCGTTATTTCAATATCCTTCCAGTCTATGGTCTCTACGGACGTATGCATGTATCTAAGGGGAATAGAAAGCACACCGGTTGCCACGCCGGAACCACTGATTTGCATGGGCCAGGCATCGGTACCCGTAGGTCCTGGAGCCACCTCAATTTGATACTGTATATGATTTTTTTTTGCGGTATCCTTAAGTCCTTGGAAAACATTGGGATGGGTATTGGCTCCTACCAGTATTCCAGGCCCTTTTGATAGCTCCAGAGTATCATGGGCGTTAAGTTCAGGGGTTCGTCCAAAACCTACGTCGACGGCTATTCCAACATCTGGGTTAATTCCGTGGGTTGAAGTAACGGCACCTCGGGTGCCTACCTCCTCCTGTACGGTTAATACAAAATATACATCTACATCATGAATCTGGGTATGTAGATTTTTTATCCCCTCATATAAAGAGACTACGCCGGCCCGGTCATCCAATGCTTTACCTGTGATTCTGTTGTTTTGTAATGCTCTCATATCACGGTTAATAGTTACAATATCTCCTACGGAGACGAGATTTTCCAAATCTTCCTTGGAATGGCCGATATCGATCAACAAATCTTCCATTTTAGTTGAATCTCCTTGTTTCCCGCCGGTAATATGAGGGGGGAGCATACCGATTACGCCGAAAAATTTTTCTTTTCCATGGACTATTACTTCCTGACAAGGAAGCACTCTTTGATCAAAACCGCCAATAGCGGTCATGTGCAGATATCCATTTTTATCAATTTTTTTAACCATCAAACCAATTTCATCTAAATGGGCAGCAAACATCAATCGCCCTTTTGAGTTTCGTCCTCTTTTCAACACGATAATGTTTCCTAAGGCATCGGTTGTGATTGAATCGGCGTAGGGCTTGAAAAAGCGTTTGACTACATCGGTTAGATGCTCTTCATGACCGGAAACACCGGAAGTCTGAACCAAGCTTCGTAAAAGTTCTTTACTATCCATAAGCAACCACCTTTATCATATTATTAGTTAAAAGAAATAATTGAATAAAATTTATTACACAGAAATCTTCTTGTAGAAAAAGGTTTTTACAGGGGCAAGTTTATATCGATTCGGCAGTATAATCTGTTCCGTGCCGCCTACAAATAAAATACCATGGGGCTTTAAAGCATTATAAAATTTATGGTACATTTCACTTTTTGTCTCCTCTGTAAAATAGATCATCACATTTCTACATATAATAAGATCACAGCCCGAGGGATAAGGATCTTCCAAAAGGTTCATCGATTTAAACGAAACCCTGGATTTTACAGAATCAGAAATTTGATAATTTTCTCCCTGGGCTGTAAAGAAATCCTGTACAAAATCGGGGGGTAAATTATTCAAGCTTTTTTTCGAATATAATCCTGTTTTTGCCCGCTCAATAGCCATTTTATCAATATCGGTAGCTATTACATTAATTTGACCCATGGGCATGAACTTGCTTAATAACATCACCAAGGAATACGGTTCTTCGCCGGTGGAACAGGCTGCGCTCCAAATTTTTAAGTTTTTACTTTTGCTTAGTAGGGCCGGGATAACCTCTTTTTCTAAAACTGCCCATTGGTTAGGGTTACGATAAAACTCCGATACGTTAATGGTCAAATAATTAATGAACTCCTCATAGTGTTCTTTGTTCTTGGCTAAGCCACGATAATATTCTTCAAAAGAAGTATAGTCATTCCTTTTCATTAAAGATTCTATCCGCCGTTTCATCTGGCGTTCCTTATAGCTGGATAAATTAATACCGGAAAGTTGATAAATTTTAGATTTAAAGCTTTCGTAGTTACTCAAGGCACTCTCTCCACTCTTCAATTTTCATTCGGTTAAAAAACAAAGAGTCATTACGACTCTTCGTTTTCTTCCTTATCCTGCTTGAAAATATCCCCAAGGGTGACTGGCTCATCGTTCACACTATATTCTTGGGGGCTCTCAGCTTGTGGCTGCTCCTTTTTTTCTTCCTGTTCCGCTTTTTTTTCTTCTTCAATTAAAGCCTTCATGCTTAAGCTGATTCGCTTGTTTTCCTTGTCCACACTTAAAATTTCCACGGTGATAGTGTCACCGACATTAAGGACATCGGAAGGTTTTTTAACATGCTGATTACTGATTTCGGATACATGGACCAGACCATCAACTCCCGGCTCAAGCTCCACAAAGACACCAAAGTCCAATAATTTAACAACGGTTCCTTCCACTACGTCACCTTTTCCGTACTTGGTATCAATATCAGCCCAAGGGTTCTTTGTTAAATGTTTTTTACTTAAAGAGATACGCTCCCTTTCTTTATCTATGGCAATAACCTGTACCTCTACTTCATCCCCTAAAGAGTACAATTCAGAAGGGTTGTCAATTTTACCCCAGGACATTTCTGAAATATGCAACAGACCATCCATACCTCCAAGATCGATAAACACGCCAAAGTCCTTGATCTGTGTGACTTTACCTGTGAAAGTCTTACCCACTTCCAACTCTTCAAGCAGAGCTTCTTTTTGTCTGTTTCTCTCGGCCAACAGCAAATTCTTCCTTGACAATACTGCTTTGTTACGTCTTTTGTCAAAATCAATTATCTGAGCATTGTAGGTATTTCCTACAAATTGAGATAAGTCCTTGGTATAGCGATCTGAAATGTGACTCGCTGGGATAAAGCACCGGATTCCATTACTGTAACCGATGAGTCCCCCTTTAACTTCGCTTTGTATCTCAACTTCCACCGTTTCCTCTTTTTGATAGGCCTCTTCTAATACTTCCCAACCTTTTTCCGCATCTACCCGCTTTTTGGATACTAAAACATTACCTTCCCCATCATCTAGTTTAATAATGTAAACCTCCACATTATCTCCAACTTCTAAAAACTCTTTAGGGTTTATCGATGCATCATTGGATAATTCTTCCTTCGGAATAATCCCATCGGATTTATAACCTAGATTTAATACGACTTCTGTTTCGTTAATATCCATGACTGTACCGGTAACAATATCTCCAGGATAAAACTTGTTCATTGATTTTTCAATCTCTTCCATAAAATTTTCCATGTTTTCATTAGTTCCATTGTTCTCATTTGAGTTGTTCAATGTAAAAAACCTCCTAATTATTATTAATTTTATTTATTTCTTTTAAGTATTGGATAACATCTTGGATGATCCATTCCGGTGTAGATGCACCGGCTGTGATACCTACTGAATTGCATTCATTAAAATCTGCCGATTTTAATGCTGTGGCAGTCTCAATATGAAAAGTGCT